>JBCBSA010000104.1:0-8482 GCA_039819425.1 Planctomycetota bacterium | reverse complement strand
GGCGAGGCGCCGCCGGCCACGGGCCGAGCGGCAGCCGATCCGGACAGGGCCGCGACAAAACGGCCGACGTGAGGCTGCGCGGCTTCGGGCAGGCGGCCAAGCGAGCGCTCGACACGTCGGCGCAGGCGTTGGCGTTGGTCGGCGGGCAACGCGGCGACGCTGGCCCGCGGCGGGTCGACGAGGTACTCGGGGCCGGCCCGGCGCTCCATGAGTTCGAGGTAGGCCTCGGCGGCGTCGGCACCCATATTCAGACGGTCGAGCGCCGCGGCGAGCTGCATGCCGGCTTCGTGGCCGACCCAGTCGAGGTTGCGGGACCGGGCGGTGCGGCGGGCCTGGACGAGCATCGGGACGGCCGCGGCGTCGTGGCCTTCGCCGACGAGTTCGACGCCGCGGGCGTATTCGGGGATCGCGTCGAGGCGGATGCCCTCGACCTCGGCGCGGGGGCGGCGGACGTCGCGGCCGACGGCGGTGACGTAGTGGACCTCACCGTCACGCACCGAGATGACCCGGACGTCGGGGACCCAGATGTTGTTCACGCGGACCTGGTCGGCCCGGGCGGGCAGGGCCACGACGCAAAGCAGAAGCAAAAAGAGGAGGCGGTGGATCATGGGAGGACGACGTTTTCCTCGAGTTCGTTGGTGACGACCCAGAGGTATTCGCCGCCGGTGAGCTGGGCGATCTCTTCGAGGAGGGTGAGGCGGACCTTGCGGCCCGACGGGTCGAGGGCGAGGCGGTCGATGTCGTTGAACTCGATGGTGTTGATGGCGATGTTGCGGCGGCTCGTCTTGCGGACGGCGTCGAGGACCTCGTCGCGCTGGAGTTCGTACTGGCCGCGGCCGGGGTTGTAGAGGTTTTGGGAGAGCAGAAAGATGAGCTCGGGTTCGAGGCGGAAGGCGCGTTGGAGGGCGGCGACGGAGTCGCCCGAGCCCTGGTTCTGGACGTTGCGGGTGTCGCGGAGCCAGGCGATGGTGGAGGCCTTGGCGTCGGCGGTGGCGCGTTTGAGGCCGCGGGGGGGGACCTCCTTGACGCCCTGGCCGTCGAAGACGACGACGCTGAACCGTTGTTTTTCGCTCATGTCGCGGAGGCTCTTGGCGAGCTCGTCGACGATCTGGGGGTAGTCGCTGATGATCGAGCCGTCGGCCTCGAGGACGAAGACGATCTCTCGGGCGTTGCCGCCGGAGCCGAAGAAGTTGGTGTCGAACTCGGCGGCGTCGTTGAGCTGGGGCGTGAAGGCGGGGGGCGTGGCGGCGGCGGGGTCGCCGAGGCCGGGGAGTTCGAGGTCGATCTCGATGTCGAGCAGCGACTCGGTGGGGGTCGGCGTCGGGACGGGGACGGGCGTCGGCGTGGGGGGCGGGGTTTCGAGGCGCTGGGGCGCGGCGACTTCGAGCGGCGGGGCGCCGGGCGTCTCGCTGAGGCGGACGAGCGGGACGATGACCTCTTCGTCGTCGAGGGCCTGGCGTACGGACCAGACGACGAAGACGGCGACGATCACCAGCGCGGCGTGGGCCAGCAGGGAGATGACCCAGGGGATGGCCCAGGCGGCGGGCGTGGCGTGGTCGTCTTCCGGGGGGGGCGGGCCGTCGTCGCCGTGGGCGGTGACGAAGGCGAGGGAGGCTTCGGCGACGGCGGGGTCGACGGCGTCGTCGCCCCCGGAATTACCCTCGTCCCCGGAAGTGGGGCCGCCGGACCCGAGTTCCCCCCCCGCCGGATCGGGATCGGCCGACGGCGGGAGCGAGTCGTCGAGGTCGGCGGCGGTGAGCAGCTCGTCCGCGTCGGGCTCGGTGAACAGCGACGAACGCTCGGGGTCGGCGTCGGAGGGCGGGTCGGGTTGAGGGGGTGAGGGCGGACCCATGGGGCTTGGTAGCGGGGCGTTGACGTAGCGTTTTATTGAACACCGTGGGGCGTGGGGTGTCCAGCGGGGCGTGCAGGTCGGGCCGTGGGTAGTGGGGAGTGGGGTTTAAGCAAGACAAAACCCACGGTCGAGGACCGTGGGCTTCGGGGTGGAGATATGGGAGGAGCAACGGGCTACGGCGTGTCGAGCATGTCGGCTTCGCTGATGTAGCGGTGGGTGCCGCCGGTCATCAGGGCGATCATCTCGAGGGTGCCGCGGCGGGTGGGGCTGGCGAACGGGTCGGGGCGGCGGAGCTGGGCGGTGTGGAAGACGACGTCGGCGGTGTTGGCGGTGTCGATGAGGGACAGGAGGCGGGCGCGTTGGGCGAGGGCGGCGGGGCCGGGGGTTCCGGGGGCACCGAGGGTTCCGGGGGTGGTCATGCCGTCGCTAACGAGGACGACGGCGTCGGGGCTGTAGGCCAGGGCACGGCGCAGGGCCGCGTCGGCGGTCGGCCGGCCCGAGGGGATGACGTGGCCGGACGACGGGTCGATCCAGCGCGTGGTGGTGTTGACGGCGGCGGCGGTGGCGCGGGTGAGGCCCAGGGGCGGGGCTTCGACCACGCGGTCGCCGGCGAAGAACATGACGGCGTAGGCCTGGTCGCCGCCGAGTTGGCGGAGGGCGTTCTGGAGCTCGGCGACGACGAAGGGGAAGGTGTCGATGAGCGAGCCCGAGGCGTCGATGAGGTAGACGACGCGGGTGGCGCCGGGGAGCCCATAGAGCCGGCCGGCGTCGGCGTGAGCGGGGTCGGGCGGGAGCGTGCGGGGCCAGGCTTCGCCCGGCGCGGGGATGGCGAGCATGGGCTCACCCCCGCCCCCGCCCCCGGAAAGAACCGCGGCCGGAGCGGACGGCGGCGATAGAGGTACGGCGGCGGGTGCCGCGGGCTCGAGCGGAGCTTCGACGGTGATCTCCGCGGTCGGCGGGGCGAGGCGAGCGAACGTGGTCGGCAGCGGCGAGGAGTCGGCGGACGGCAACGCCTCGGCGTCCGGAACCTGGGGCGTGCTGGAAGCGGGAGCGGCGGAGCCGGCGGTGCGGCCGGTGATGGACGCCGAGGCGGTGCCGCGCGGGTCGCCGCCGACGGTGCTCCACACCAGCAGGCCCACCGCCGCCAACAGCAACAGGTGGATGCCGGCCGTTCGCAAGCCGGAGTTGCCCGAAGCAGAGGGAGAACTTTCGGGGGCGTTGGAGCTTCCGGGGGCTTTGGAACTTCCGGGGGCGGGTGGGTGGGGTGCGGACATGAAGCGGGCTTTCGGTCGATGGGATGGAAGCGAGTCGTTCGGGCGTGCCGCGACGACGCCCGGCCAGGGCCGTCGGCTCCGAGAAGATCGGCCACCCCGGGGCGTGATGCGTTAAAGATGACGTCGCCCCCGCCCGGCCCCGATAATCTTGGCCCCGACCGGTGATCACATGCCCAAACCCGCGACCGCTCACGCCTTGCGCGAGCCCCGCGGCGGTGTCGGCGAGGGTACACTTCCGTACCCCATGCTTCGGACCACCCGAGGGAGCCCCATGCCCAGCCCGACGCTCACCCCGCCCCTTTCCACCCCCACCGCTAACCCACCCGACCGCGTCTCGCCCCTGCGTGACGTGTTAGGCCAACTCCGCCGGCTGGTCGAACGCCTCGACGCCCAGGCGTACAACCACAAGCCCGTGACCACCTACGCCGGCAGCCTCGGCGGACACGTCCGGCACTGCCTCGACCACGTCGCCGCCCTGCTCGCCGGCACCGCCGACAAGAACGGCGTCGTCGACTACGAAGCCCGCCAACGCGGCGGCGACATCGAGACCGACCCCGCCGCGGCCCTCGAACTCATGCGTCGACTCGACGCCGATCTCGCGGCGCTGCAACCCGACGAACCGCGACAACGTGAACTGACCGCCGTGCTGATGCTCAGCCCCCACGAGCCGACGCTCCACGCCCCGTCTTGCCTCGACCGCGAGCTCGCCTTCGTGCTCAACCACACCATCCACCACAACGCCATGATCGGCGGCATGGCCAAGGCCCTGGGCGTCGACGTCCCCGACGACTTCGGCGTGGCCCCCGGCACGCTGCGGCACGAGCAGCAACGGGCCGACGGCTAAACCCTTCTCGTATTTCAGCGCCCTCGGGACCCCGCTCCACCCATGTGTACCGTGACTTTGCTGCCATCCACGCCGCGGCCCACCCGCGGTCGGGCCATCGATACCGGCTCTACTTCAGGAGCGGGCATTGGGTTTCGTTTGGTCACCAACCGCGACGAGCAGCACACCCGCCCCGACGCCGAGCCCCCGCAACGCAGACGCTTCGGCGACCGCGTCGCGCTCTTTCCGGCGGACCCGCCCAGCGGCGGGACGTGGGTCGCCGTGAACGACGCGGGGCTGGCGGTCACGCTGCTCAACCTCAAAACCCCGGGCCTGCCGACCGAGCTGCCCGACGCCGTGTCGCGCGGCCACGTCATCCCCCGGCTGCTGCACCACGCCAGGGCCGAGGACGCCGCCCGCGACGCGCTCGCCCTCGGCCCCGCCGCGACGCTGCCCTACCGCCTGCTCCTCGTCGACGCGACCCACACCGCCGTCGTCCGCGCCGACGGCACCACGGTCGACCTCGACCTCCAGCCGCGCAGCGACGCGCCGACGATGCTCACCAGCTCGGGCCTGGGCGACCACCTCGTCGAGCCGCCTCGCCGTGAGCTGTTCGATCAGGCCCCGCCCGCGACGCCCGACGCGCAGGACGCCTTCCACCGCCACCGCTGGCCCGACCGCACCCCCGTTTCGGTCAAGATGCATCGCCCCGACGCCCGCACCGTCAGCCGCACCGTCGTCGAGGTCGTCCGCCCCGACGCCGGCGGCCCGCCGCGGGTGACGATGGCCTACACCCCCGTCGCCTTCGACGGCCGTGAGGGTCCGACCGTCTGGGCCGACCTGTCCCCCCGCACCCCCGCCGAGGCGACCGCGTGACACCGGGGGCCAGCCCCCCGCCGCCACCGCCCCGCAGTAAGACCAAGCCAAAGTCTTGGCTGCGTCGTCGGTGGTGGGTGGTGTATCTGGCGCTGCTGGGCTTGTCGTTGCTCTTTCAGCTCCCGACCGGTTCGTCGGGTCGACTGTCCGGCAACCTCACCACCTTCGAGTACACACGCCACGGCCCCAACTACGGCCACAACGCCCAGCTGAGCTATTCCGACTCAAGCCCCGACGATCGTCACCGCCCCACTCTGCTTCTCCTCCACGGCAGCCCCGGCAGTAAAGAAAACTTCGACCTCCTCGTCCCGCTGCTTTCCGATCGATTCCGCGTCATCGCCGTCGACCTCCCCGGCTTCGGCCAATCGTCCAAGTGGGTCCCGTCCTACAGCACCCGCGCCCACGCCCGCTACGTCCTCGAACTCATGGACCGGCTCGGCCTCGATTCCGCCCACGTCCTGGGCTTCTCCATGGGCTCGGGCGTCGCGCTCAACCTGCATGACCTCGCGCCCGACCGCCTCGACTCGCTCATCTTCTACGGCGGCATCGGCATCCAGGAAGGCGAAGGCACCGGCGACTACGGCTTCGAGCACTTCAAGTACACCGTCGGCTACGGCCTGCTCGTCGTCCTGCCCGAACTCGTCCCGCACTTCGGCCTGCTGGGCAACCGCTCGTGGCGCCACGCCTTCATCCGCAACTTCCACGACACCGACCAGCGCCCGATGCGCGGCTACCTCGAAGACCTCGACGCCCGCGGCACGCCCCTGCTCATCCTCCACGGCCGACACGACCCGCTCGTCCCCGCCTGGACCGCCGAGCAGCACCACCACATCGTCGAACACTCCGAACTGGTCATGTTCGACCGCTCCCACTTCATGGTCTTCGACGCCCCCGGAAGCGAGTTGCTGGCGGACGAGATCGTGCCGTTTGTCGAGAAGCACTCGGGCGACAACCCCGCCGCCCCCGCCCGCCGCACGGTCTACTTTCCGGGAGCGGAAGAACCCGAGCCAAGCGTACTCCCGAAAGAACTCGATATCCCGCGGGGTACCAACCCCTGGCTGGCGATCGGCACGATCATCGCGGCGACCTACATCCTCGAAGACCCGACGACGATCGCGGTCGGGCTGCTGGTGCGCGACGGACAGCTCGACCCCTTCCTCGCTGTGTTCGCCATCTTCCTCGGCATCTTCTCGGGGGACATCGGCTTGTACCTGATCGGCTGGGTGTTCGGCCGACGGGCGTTGGCGTGGGGCCCAGTAGCCAAGCGGCTGCCGGTGCGTCAGGTCGAGGCGCTGGGGCGGTGGTTCGACACGCACGGGTGGACGGCGGTCCTGGCGTCGCGGTTCGTGCCGGGGACGCGGCTGCCGCTGTACGTCTCGGCCGGGGCGCTGGGCAAGAAGCCGGGGCGGTTCGCGCTGTGGACGCTGCTGGCGGTGGCGATCTGGGCGCCGGTGATGCTCGTCATCGTGGTAACGCTGGGCGAGGCGGCGGCGAGCCCGTTCACGCTGCTGTTCGGGCGCAGCTGGGTCGCGCTGCTCGCGTCGATCGCGCTGCTGCTCTTGGTGATCCGGCTGACGATCCTGCTGCCGACGCGGCGCGGGCGGCAGCGGCTCGCCAAGCGGGTGAGTCGGCTTTGGCGGTGGGAGTTCTGGCCGATGTGGATTTTTTACGCCCCGCTCGTGCCGTGGCTCGCCTGGCTCGCCCTCCGGCACCGCTCGGCGACGGTGTGGACGCTGGCCAACCCCGGGCTGCCCGACGGCGGCGTCGTCGGCGAATCCAAGGCCCAGATCATGGACGCCCTCGGCACCGTCGACGGCCGACCCGACGAGACGTTCACCCTGCCGGCTGTGAAGGTCGAGACCGCCGACGAAGCACGCGACGCCCTGGCCGAGCGCGGCTGGTCATTACCCGTCATCCTCAAGCCCGACGCCGCCCAACGCGGCGCCGGCGTCCGCCTGGTCGAACGTGACGACGACATCGACGCCTACTTCACCAAGTCGCACGGGCCCGCCCAACTGCAGAAGTACCACCCCGGCCCATGTGAGGCCGGCGTGTTCTACGTGCGCGAGCCTTCGGACGACACGGGTCGGATTTTTTCGATCACCGACAAACACTTCCCCGTCGTCACCGGCGACGGCCGGTCCACACTGGAAGAGTTGATCTGGGCCCACCGCCGCTACCGCATGCAGGCCGACGTCTTCCTCCGCCGCCTCGGCGACGACGCCGACCTCGTCCTCCCCGACGGCGAGACCCGCCGCCTCGCCATGGCCGGCAACCACTGCCAGGGCACCCTCTTCGCCGACGGCCGCCACCTCATCACCCCCGAACTCGAGCGCGCGGTCGACCGCGTCGTCCGCCGCGTCGACGGCTTCCACTTCGGCCGCCTCGACGCCCGCTACGCCGACCCCGAAGCGTTCAAACGCGGCGAAGGCTTCGCCGTCCTCGAACTCAACGGCGTCACCAGCGAATCAACAAACCTCTACGACCCGTCGTGGTCGCTGCTCCGCGCCTACCGCACCCTGTTCCGCCAGTGGTCGCTGTGTTTCGCCATCGGCGCGGCAAATCGGAAGCGACTCGGCCTGACCCCGCCCGGCGCGTTCGACCTGTGGCGGCGGACACGCCGGTATTACAAGCAGCGGAAGATCGACCCGCTTGCGGATTGAGATAAACCACGAACCGCCGCGGACAAATTGGGTGGGGGCATAGCCCGCAGGTTCGATGTGGAGAGCGGGCCTACTTGACCCCGACGAACTGGAGGATCGTCTTGCCGATGATGTAGAGGTCGAGCTTCCACGAGCGGTTCTCGACGTAGTGGATGTCGTAGCGGATCCACTCCTGGAAGTCGAGGCCTTCGTCGCGGGAGCGCTTGACCTGCCAGAGGCCGGTGACGCCGGGGCGGACCGAGAGGCGGGCTTCACGCCACGGCGGGCAGTACTGGTTTTCTTTGTAGGGGCTGGGGCGGGGGCCGACGATGGCCATGTGGCCGGCCAGGACGTTGAGGAACTGGGGCAGCTCGTCGATGTTGGTCTTGCGGAGGAACTTGCCCACGCGGGAGATGCGGGGGTCGTTCTTGATGAAGAACTGCGGGCCGTCGGCCTGGTTCTCGTTCATGAGGCGTTGCTTGATCGCCTCGGCGTCCTTGCGCATGGTGCGGAACTTGAGGCAGGGGAAGTTGACGCCGCCGCGCGACTCGCGTTGGTGGGTGAAGAAGAACGGCCGGCCGTCTTCGAGGAAGATCGCCAGGATGACCAGCGGGTAGATCGGCAGGGTCAGCAGCAGCGCGACGCAGGCGAAGGCGAGGTCGAAGACGCGTTTGAGCCCGCGCTGGACGCCGGAGATGTCGCGGACCTTGATCGGGCCGGACAAGACGTCGGTGAGCTCGATCTGTTTCCACTGGAGTTTTTCGACGGCGGGGCGTTGGTCGGGCGCGTCCCAGAGCACGGCCGGGCCGACGACGGAGTCGGCGGCGCCCAGCTCGCGTCCGGTGCCGACCCAGACGGGGCCGACGAAGCGGGTGGCGCGGTCGTGGAAGGTGGCGACGTCGCCCCAGACGTGTGGGCCCAGCCGGCTGGCGCGGTGGATGGTGGCGGCGGGGCGTTTCCAGACGGTGACGAGCTCGCGGATGAAAACGGTGACCAGGTGGTCGTCCGCGCGGTC
>JBCBSA010000103.1:0-8486 GCA_039819425.1 Planctomycetota bacterium | reverse complement strand
TTATCGGGCGGCCGCCGGCGGGAACGCTTCCGATAAAACCTGCCGTGCGGCGGCGTGGCCGCGTTGCCCGGCGACACGAAACCCGCTACAACGCAACGCCTTTTTCCATCCCGCCCCCGATCGCCCGCCGGAGAAACCGCATGGCCCGCGCCAAGAAGAAGACCGCCCGCAACGCCCGCAAGAGGACCGCCTCCCCGCCCGACGAGCGTTACCTGTTTACCTCCGAATCGGTCTCCATGGGCCACCCCGACAAGGTCTCGGACGCGGTGAGCGACGCGGTGCTCGACAGCCTGCTGGCGGTGGACAACCGGGCGCGGGTGGCGTGCGAGACGTTCTGCACGACGGGGCTGGTCGTCGTCGGCGGCGAGATCACGGTACACAACCAGAAAGCGATCGAGGCGCTGAACAGCGCCGAGGACACGGTGCGCGACGCGGTCAGGAAGATCGGCTACACCGGGGACCTGGGCATGAAGTTCGACGCCGACACCTGTGCGGTGATGCGGGTGATGCACTCGCAGTCGGCCGACATCTCGCAGGGCGTCTCCGAAGGCGAAGGCCTGCACAAAGAACAGGGCGCCGGCGACCAGGGCCTGATGTTCGGCTTCGCCTGCCGCGAAACCAAGGACCTGATGCCGCTGCCGATCGACCTGTCGCACAAGCTCGTCGAGCGTCACGCCAAGGTGCGCTCCGCATCCAAGCCGTTGATCAAGGGCCTGCGTCCCGACGCCAAGAGCCAGGTCACCGTCGAGTACGACATCGACAACAAGCCGGTGCGGATCGACACCGTCGTGCTGTCGACGCAGCACACCCCCGAGTGGAACGGCCAGGCGCAGCAGGCCAAGCTCAAGCGGGCCGTGATCAAGCACATCATCGAGCCGGTGATGCCCAAGAAGCTGTATGACCCCAAGAAGGTGACGGTCCACGTCAACCCCACGGGGCAGTTCGAGGTCGGCGGGCCGCACGGCGACGTCGGGCTCACCGGCCGCAAGATCATCGTCGACACCTACGGCGGCCGAGGCCGACACGGCGGCGGGGCGTTCTCCGGCAAAGACCCGTCGAAGGTCGACCGCAGCGCCGCGTACATGGCCCGCTACATCGCCAAGAACCTCGTCGCCGCCCGGCTCTGCGACGTCTGCGAGGTCCAATTGTCCTACGCCATCGGCGTCGCCGAGCCGACGTCCATCCACGTCGACACCTACAAGACCGGCCGGCTCCCCGAGCCCGAGATCACCGCCCTGGTCCGCGAGCTCTTCCCGCTCACGCCCAACGGCATCCTCACCCACCTCAAGCTGCGCAACCCCATCTTCTCTCCCACCGCCGCCCACGGCCACTTCGGCCGCACCCCCGGAAAAATCAAGGTCAACGGGAAGTCGTACGACACGTTTACCTGGGAGAAGACCGACATGGTCGCGAAGCTGAAGAAAGCCGCGGGGCTGTGAATCGTCGTAGCGATTTATATTGACGTCCCCGGGGAGTCCGTCTTGAGCGAAAAGATCGAAGTGGAAAACGTCAACGTCCCCGGCCATACCGGCCGGGTGGACAAGGTCAAGTATGAGGCGATGCGTAAGGCCTTGCTGTCGGTGCTGCCCGAGGAGTCGCCCGGGCTGACCCACAAGGAGATGATCGCGGCGCTCACGCCGAAGCTGCCCGAGAGCCTCTGGCCCGGCGGGGCGAAGGTGGGCTGGTGGTCGAAGACGGTGCAGCTCGACCTGGAGGCGAAGAGGCTGATCACGCGAGACCCACAGGCCAAACCGATGCGGTGGTATCGGGCCGGCTGAGGGCCGAAGGCAAGGACCTTACGCTCCGGCGTTTTGCTCCTGGAACACCATCCCGACCACGCTCTCGCTGACCGCGTCGCGTTGCGGGCCGCCCTGCAGGAGCGGCAGGTAGCGGCCGAGGTCGATCGGCTGGTCGAACTCGATCCCGACCAGGTGGACCCGGCCGACTAGGGGGGCGGTGTAGCGCACCCGGCCCAGCAGCTTGTCGCTCTTGCCGAATTCTTTGAACAAGACGTAGCAGCGGGTGTCGGCGGGGACGTCCAGGCCGTGGTACACGCCGATGCCGTGTTCCGAGAGGTCTCGGCAGTGGACGGTGTAAGGCATCCAGTCGCGGTTTTCGTCGCGGAACAGCACGTACAGCGGCAGGGCGGTGGGCGAGGCGAACCGCATGGATTGTCGCGCGTGGTGGTCCGCGGGGCTGTCGAGGTGTTCGTCCCGGAAGTGGTGGCCCAAGTGGCCGGCGAGGGTGGCCCACTGCGCGTCCGAATAACCGGTGGTGTCGGTGAATTCCTGTGATAGAAGCCGGCCGGCCATAGACCCTGTCCTTGGTGAACCCCGGCGTCAGCCGGTCGTGAAACGACTAGGGTGTTATCGAACGAAAAGGAGGGCGGCTTCAGCAGGGGCCCGCCTCTCGTCGATGAGCGGGGGGGACGGGGCGGGTCGGGGGGCGGCGGACTTGATGGGGTACCATAACGACTCGTGTTTGTGAAGAAAGGCATCGCGGTCTCGCCCGGCGTGGCGGTCTACAAGGCGGTTGTCCTCGACGCCGAGGACCGGGCGGTGCCGCGCCGGCTGATCCCCCAGGCGCTGGTCGATCACCACGTCCGCCGCGTCGACAAGGCGATCGAAGAGTCGATCCGCCAGATCAACGCGGTCCGCGACCAGACGGTCGAGTCGCTGGGTGAGGAGCTGGCGAAGATCTTCGCGTTCCACCTGGGCATGCTCGCCGACCCGTCGCTGACCGAGCAGTTCCGCGAGATGGTGCGCACCGAGCGGGTCACCGCCGAGTACGCCGTGTACGCGGTGATGGACAAGCTTTCGCACACCTTCCTCGCCCACCAGGACCGCTACTTCCGCGACCGCGTCACCGACATCGACGACCTCCGCCGGCGGGTCTTGCGTCAGCTCATCTCCACCGGCCGCAACGAGCTGTCGAAGATCGACGCCCCGTCGATCGTGATCGCCCAGGACCTCACCCCTAGCCAGACCGCCACGCTCGACAAGACCAAAATCAAGGCCCTGGCCACCGACGCCGGCGGACGCACCAGCCACACCGCGATCCTCGCCCACGCCCTGGGCATCCCCGCCATCGTCGGCCTCGAAGACCTCACCCAACGCGTCCAGTCCGGCGACACCGTCGTCATCGACGGCTACCGCGGCGTCGTCATCGTCGACCCCGACGCCGCCCAGCTCCTGGAATACAAACAGGAAGCCCGGCGGATCAAGAAGCTCGACGCCGAGCTCGCCAAGCTCCGCGACGAGCCGGCCGTCACCAAGGACGGCACCGCCATCGACCTGCTGGGCAACATCGAGTTCCCCACCGAGGTGCCCGACGCCCTCGACAAGGGGGCCGTGGGCATCGGGCTCTACCGCACCGAGTTCCTCTTCCTCTCGGCCGACCACGAGCCGACCGAGGAAGAACAGTACAAGACCTACGTCCAGACCCTCAAGAACCTCGGCGGGCTGCCGCTGACGATCCGCACGCTCGACCTCGGGGCCGACAAGGTCCCCGAGTCCGCCGAGCTGGCGGCCCCGATGCTGATGGAGCGCAACCCCTTCCTCGGGCTGCGGTCGATCCGCCTGTGCCTGCAGAACCTGCCGCTGTTCCGCACGCAGCTGCGCGCGATCCTGCGGGCCAGCGTCGAGGGCCCGATCAAGATCATGTTCCCCCTGATCTCCAACGTCATGGAGCTCCGCCAGGCCAAGATGATCCTCCAGGACGTCAAGGAAGACCTCGAAGAGCAGGACATCCCCTTCGCCCCCGATATCCCCATCGGCATGATGATCGAGGTGCCCTCCGCCGCCCTCCAGGCCAACGTCTTCGCCAAGGAGGTCGACTTCTTCAGCATCGGCACCAACGACCTGATCCAGTACACCGTCGCCGTCGACCGCGGCAACGAGCGGATCGCCAGCCTGTACTCCGCCGCCCACCCCGCGGTGATCTCGCTGATCAAGGAGGTCGTCCGGGTGGCCGATCGGACCAACACGGGCGTCAGCCTGTGCGGGGAGATGGCGGGTCAGCCCGAATTCACTATGCTGTTATTGGGACTCGGGCTCCGCTCGTTTTCCATGACCCCCCCGGCCGTGCCGGAGGTCAAGCGGTTGATCCGGACGGTCAGCCGCGACCAGTGCCGACGCGTCGCCCGGAGGGCCGCCGGCTTCGATTCGGACCGTGAAGTCCTCAACTACCTCAAGGACGAGGCCAACAAAGTCATGCCCCTGGCGTTCGATGGGCGTTCCATCGGCTACTGAACCCCCCGGAATCTTTCGGAATATCTTCCGTCGCTTGCCGAGACTTCGAGACCGCTTCGGCCTTGATCCAGTAGACGCCAACCCGGAATCACTTCCGGGGGCCACGAAAACCGCTGACCGCGTCGATCGCCGGGCGAACCTGCCTCAGGCTGAGCGACCCGGAAAGCCCAGAACAAGGAGGCCGCGGGTCCGAGGTCGAAAGTCGAACGTCACGAACACCACCGGCGCTAGCCGTTGATGGATCCCTGACCTCCGACCTTCGACTTCGGACCCGCGGCCAAAAACCAAAGTGCCCAAAACCGAAATGCTCATCAACCACGTCCCCGGCGAAGAGTGCCGGATCGCCGTGGTCCACGACGGAAAGCTCGAAGAGTTCTACCAGGAGCGGGCCTCCACCGAGTCCCACGTCTCCAACATCTACAAGGGCCGCGTCACCAACGTCGAGCCCGCCATCCAGGCCGCGTTCGTCGACTTCGGGCTCGAACGCAACGGCTTCCTCCACATCTCCGACCTCCACCCCAAGTACTTCCCCGGCAAGGACCGTGAGGAGTTCGAAAAGGTCGGCCACAAGACCGCCCGTCACGAACGCCCCCCCATCCAGAAGTGCCTCAAGCGCGGCCAAGAAGTCCTCGTCCAGGTCCTGAAGGAGGGCATCGGCACCAAGGGCCCGACCCTCACCAGCTACCTCTCCATCCCCGGCCGTTTCCTCGTCATGATGCCCGACATGCAGAAGCACGGCGTGTCGCGCAAGGTCGACGACGACGACGCCCGCCGCGAGATGCGCGACATCCTCAAGACCCTCGACCCGCCCAAAGAGTTCGGCTTCATCGTCCGCACCGCCGGCATCGGGCAGACCAAGACCGACCTCAAGCGCGACCTGTCCTACCTCCAGCGGCTCTGGAAAAACATCGAACGCAAGCGCAAGCAGCGCGGCAAGACCGGCGAGCTCTACGCCGAGTCCGACCTGGTCATCCGCACCATCCGCGACGTGTTCAGCAGCGACATCGACCGCCTCGTCGTCGACGACCCCGTCGCCGCCGCCCGGGCCCGCGACTTCCTCGCCGTCGCCAACCCCCGCACCAAGTCCAAGGTCGTCTACTACGACGACCCCGTGCCCCTGTTCCACCGCATGGGCATCGAAGAACAGCTCGACCACATGAACGCCCGGGAGGTCCCCCTGCCTTCCGGGGGGGCCCTGGTTATCGACTCGACCGAAGCCCTCGTTGCCATCGACGTCAATTCTGGCAAGTCCCGCGCCGCCCGCGACGCCGAGACCAACGCCTACCAGACCAACCTCGAAGCCGTTGACGAGATCGCCCGCCAGCTCCGCCTCCGCGACCTCGGTGGCCTCGTCGTGCTCGACCTCATCGACATGCGGCCGATGAAGAACCGCAAGGCCGTCGAGTCCAAGTTCCGCAACCACCTCAAGAACGACCGCGCCCGCACCCGCATCGGACCGATCTCCCAGTTCGGCCTGCTCGAGATGACCCGCCAGCGCATGCGGCCGTCGCTCAAGACCTCGATCCAGCAGGAGTGCCCGCACTGCGGCGGCCGCGGCTTCAGCCTCAGCCCCGAGTCGGTCGTGCTCAGCGTGATGCGCCGCCTCGCCCTGGTCATGCACCGCGACGACGTCGCCCACATCGAGCTCACCATCAGCCCCGACGTGGCCTTCCATATCCTCAACCGCAAACGCGGCGAGCTCGTCGCCCTCGAAGAGAAGTTCGGCAAGACCGTCATGGTCCGCGTCGGCGGCGGCACCGTCGACTACGTCCACATCGAGGCCCGCAACGCCAAGGGCGTTACCCTCGCCTCCGACGCCGAGGCCACCCAGAAGCACCTCAAGCCGCTCTCCGACGACGCCTTCCGTGAGCTCGACGACCTCGACCTCCCGCTCACCGAAGACGAGGACCACGAGCCGGAGGAAGAGGAGTCGATCGAGGAGGAGACCGCCACCGAAGAGGCGTCTACGGACGAAAGCGAATCGGCGGAAACCACCGTAGAGGAAGACAGCGAAGACAAGCCTAAGCGCCGCAGACGCCGACGTCGCGGCGGCCGCGGCCGCAAGAAGAAGTCGGACGATAACGAAGCCGAAGCCGCGACCGATGAAGACGAACCCGCCGAGGCCGATGAGGCCGAAAGCGAATCGGAAGAACCCACGGAACCAGCACCGGCCGAGACCAAAGCGTCGAACGAGGAGGACGTCGAATCGGAGTCAGAAGACGACGCTCCGAAAAAGAAGACCCGCCGCCGACGCTCCCGCAGCAAGAAAAAGAAAACCACCGAAGCCAAGGACAAGAAGGCCGCGGACGACCCACCGGCGGACGCCGAGTCCGGCGGCGACGCCACGCCCAAACGTCGCCGACGCCGCAGCCGCACCAAGAAGCCCGCCCTGCCCCTCGACGAGCACGGCGACGTCAACGGCAACGTCAAGCTCCCCGAGCCCAAGGCCGAGCCCGTCGACGCCGACGGCAACACCCGCGACAACCCCCGGAAGCAAAACAGCGCCGACGGCGATTCCGACAAAAAACCCTTCGTCAAGTCCGGCCGCGGCTACGCCAACCGCCTCGTCGGCGGCTGACGCTTCTCTGATGCCTGCCCCCCGCCCCCGGAACCATCTCCCGGCCGCCCGAGGCTCGGCCCCGCCGCCGCGCCGCGTCGTCGTGCTCGGGTCCACCGGCTCGATCGGCGTCAACGCCCTCGCCGTCGTCGAGCATCTCACCCGCACCGGCCAACGCCCGTTCGAGGTCGTCGGCCTCGCCGCCGGCTCCGACGCCCGCACCCTCGCGGCACAAGCCACACAGTTCAACTGCCCCAACGTCGCCCTCGCCGACGCCGACGCCGCCCGCAACCTCTCGGCCGCCCGCGTCTTCGCCGGCCCCGACGCCGCCCGCCAGCTCGTCGAGCACACCCGGCCCGATGTCGTCGTCGCCGCCATCGTCGGCGTCGCCGGCCTGCCCGCCACCGTCCAGGCCGTCGAGCAGGGCTGCACCGTCGCCCTGGCCAATAAAGAAACCCTCGTCGCCGCCGGCGGCCTCGTCATGCCGCTGGCCGAGCGCACCGGGGTGACTCTGCTGCCCGTCGACTCCGAACACTCGGCCGTCTTCCAGTGCCTCGCCGGGGCCGACGCCGACAAGGCCGTCCGTCGCGTCGTCCTCACCGCGTCCGGCGGCCCCTTCCGCGACACCCCCCCGGAAGTCTTCAACGACGCCACCCCCGAACAAGCCCTCAAGCACCCGACCTGGGACATGGGCCCCAAGATCACCGTCGACTCGGCCACGATGATGAACAAGGCCCTCGAGGTCATCGAGGCCCACCATCTCTTCGGCCTGCCCCCGGAATTGATCGAGGTCGTCGTCCACCCGCAATCCATCGTCCACGGCTTCGTCGAGTTCGCCGACCACAGCGTCGTCGCCCAGCTCGGCCCCCCCGACATGCGCACCCCCATCCAGGTCGCCCTCACCTGGCCCGACCGCGTGCCCGGCTGCTCCGACCGCCTCGACTGGTCCAAGCTCTCCCGCCTCGACTTCCAACCCCCCGACGGCGAACGCTTCCCCGCCCTCAAACTCGCCTACCGCGTCGTCCGGTCCCAAGACAACCCCGAAACCGCCTCGACCGGGGCGATTTTCAACGCCGCCAACGAGGTCGCCGTCGAGGCCTTCCTCGAACGCCGCATCCGCTTCGGGCGTATCGTAGAGCTGGTCGCCGAGGCCCTCGACGCCGTGCCGGCGACGCCGATCCACACCCTCGACGACGTCACCGCCGCCGACGCCGCGGCCCGCGACGCCGTCCGCCAACGGCTCCGCGACGCCTCGGCCCCCGCCACCGCCTGAGCCCCCGGAACTCTCCCGGAACCATCCCTCCCCGCCGCCGATCTCTCTCCCATGAGCCTCATCTTCAGCAACCCCACCCTCGCCGTCGTCGCCCTGATCCTGGGCTTCGGCTTCCTGATCTTCGTCCACGAGCTGGGCCACTTCGCCGTCGCCAAGTGGGTCGGCATCCGCGCCACCCAGTTCGCCATCGGTTTCGGCCAGGCGATCCTGTGCTATCGCCCGGGCCTGGGTTTCCGCGTCGGCGGCACCGAGAAGGAGTACTTCGCCCGTGCCCTCGACGCCCTCCGCGAAGAAGGCAAGTCCGTAGACGGCCTCGACGAACACCAACGCAATCAACTCATCATGGAAAAGGCCGACGAACTCGGCCTCGGCGAAACCGAGTACCGCCTCAACTGGCTGCCCCTGG
>JBCBSA010000102.1:0-8505 GCA_039819425.1 Planctomycetota bacterium | reverse complement strand
AACGACCCCGACGTCGCCCGCTTCTACGCCGACCTCAACGTCGACGCGATCACCACCGACCGCCCCGCCCGGATCCGCGAGCAACTCCAAGCCGCCCCCCACGCCGAGTGAGGCGTACCGCCCCAACCACCCGCCGGCCCTACCTACTTCCGCCTGTACCGCTCGGCCAATCCTCATCACCGCGACGGGGCTCACGCGGCGGGCTCGAAGACTCGCCCCACCCTGCATGGCTGAAAGAGGGGGCAAAACACGACGAACATTAAAACGCCCTAAGCAAGGGCCGGATCGAACGCGTCCCGCCACGGGATCACCATCCGGTCGCGGCGGAACTCCACCGGCAGCCAGACGTACCGCGAATCGCCAAGGTCCTTGCGGTTCCAACGGTCGAACATCGCCACGACTCCCCCGGCAGCGCGATCCGAAGCACGCCCGGAGGCTCCGCTCAGGTCCAGCAGGAACGTGCTCTGGGCGTGGAACGTGATCGCCGCGTCGGGGCCCCGGCAGGGGTTGTCCAGCTCGGCCCACGGCCCCATGATCGAATCCGCCACCGCCGACCGTGCCGGGTTGGGGTCCCACCCCGTGCAGCCCGACGCGAGCATCCAGTACCGCCCGCCGTGCTTAACGACCGCCTGGGCCTCCATGTACCGGCCCGGGAACGCCATCGCCTCTTGGCCGGTGGGGCGGAGGTACTCGTCGTCGAGCCGGCTGATGCGGGTGGTGGCGTTCCCGTGCGTGGAGCAGACGTGGTAGGCCGCGCCGTCGTCGTCGATAAACAGGGTCTGGTCGCGGCAGTCGCCCCCGCCGGGCCGGAGGCTGTAAAGGTAGCGGAACGGCCCCTCGGGCCGGTCGGCGACCGCGACGCCCGCGGCGGCTTTGCCGTAGCCCTCCCGATCGACGTGCAGCCACATCACGAACCGGCCGGTCCGGGCGTTGTGGACCACCTTCGGCCGCTCGGCGACCTTGGACGGGTGCAGGTCGTGGGTCTCGTCGTCCGGGACCGCCGGCAGCACCACGCCGAGGTTCTCCCAGCGGACCAGGTCGGTCGAGCGGTAGCACGACACGCCGATCAGATCGACGCGCTGGCCCACGCCGCCGCGGGAGCGGGTCGGGCCGGCCTTGTTTTCGCCGTACCAATAGAACGCTTCGCCGTGGACGAGCACCCCCCCGCCGTGGGCTTGGATGGGGCGTCCGTCGGTGTCGAGCCAGGGTTGACCGTGCGGGAGCATGGCGGAGAAGATGGCAGGAGAAACCCAACCGGTCAAAAACAAGCCCGGGCCGGATCCATCGGGCCGCCGGCGGCGGCAGAACGCCCCGGCCGGGAAACAAACGGTCAAGCCGGGTACCACACCTTGGACGCATGTGCGGCCAAGGTGTGTGGCGTCGTATTCAACTCACCACACACCTCGTGCAGAGCGGCGCACCGACTTCCGCGAGTCCGTAACCGCCGGGCAAAAGCTTACTTCTGAGACTTCAATGCGGCCGGATAAATCCGGCCCTACCTGCTGTCTTTTTCATCCGCCGAAAATATATAACAGCTTTAAGTGGGATCGTTGTTCGGGGACAGTTTGCCGTCCACGTTGAGCACGAGATCTAGCCGGGCCTTCCCTGCCCGTATCGCCTCAAGGAATTCATCATCGCCCATCTCCATTTCATCGAAAATCGCTTTGATGAATCCGTCTACACCAGGTGATCGGCGCTGCGTGTTGTCGAGTTCGCCCGAGGTGGCCTCGATATCGAGCCGATCTTTCAACAGATGCATGACACAGGCGACAAGCTTTTCTTCGAAAAGGTCTTTCAGTTTATCCAGAAAAACCTCCATCGCTTTTTCCTGCTGCGGCGTCGAAATCAGACTTGGAACGACAGCAACCCGGACTTCAATACGTTCGCCGACAGCCTTGAATTTCATGACCCGAAAGATATTGCGGCCGTTCTCGGTGTCTATCCCATGGCGGTCAGCGTACAGCTGCCACAGCCGCTCGGAAATCCACTGTATACCCGGCATGACCCCGTCAAACGCCCTCGCAAATTCCTTCGCAATATCCATCTGGGACGGTGCGTTTGGTGGAGATTCGGTTGGCCCGGCCAACCCTTCGGGCGAATCAGAATGGCTGGTCAACGCTCTGTATAAATCCGGATATAGTGATCTGTCCAACTGCGGAAAGTCAATCGACCTGTACTTGTCCACCAATTTGAATCCCGAGACATCGCCTTCAACTGCGCGACGGCTCGTCCCGTCAGATCGATCAGCCAGCCATTGGGCATGGCGTCGCCGCATCAACGCGCCCGCTCCGATCAGTACTCCACCCACAGTGAGTTCGGCCATCGACTCACCCGTAGTCTTGTCATCGAGACGAATCTCAACGGGTAGCTTTGCATCGGCTTGCAAGTCGGATATTTCACTGATGTCGTGGATATCGATGGCATTTGGGTTTGTAAGCCCATTTCTGGTGTCATCTACGGTTTCAACAACCGCGCTAGTTGCAGCAGCGCTCCCCAGAACTATCGTGAGGAGCCCTGCAGATAGTTGATTTCTAAAAACTTGCAATAAGCGTTTCATATAGCTAGTAACCCTCGGGAAATAGAAAGCACAAACTCTTCTTGACATTATCCCGGATTTGATAGCAGGGTGCCACACCTTGGGCGCTTGGGGCCAAGGTGTGCGGTGTCGTGGCCAACTTACGACACACCTTGTGCAGAGCCACAAGGTGTGGCACCGTCTGGTTCGGTACGCACAAAAACGCATCGATTTCGGACAAAAATGGTGGAGACGGCAAGCACGTAGGATAGGGTAAGTCCAGGAACCCCACCGAGCGAGCCCCGATCGTGGTGGGGTTCGGCAAGCCTCACCCTACGCGATCTTTATCTGGGCGCGCACGACATTGCCGCAAACTCAGCCAAAAATCAGTGATTGGCGATAAGAATTTACCTCTCTGTGGTGGCTGGACTTAGCGAACGCTGAGCGGATTCGGCGCACGTGATGTGCGCACCGGTGTGGCGGTGCGTCCCTTGGTAGTGGCCCCCGGGCGCGCGACGGATGGCTTTTCCGGGCAAGGAGAACGCCGTGGCGAATGGACCCGGGATCAGGCCGGCTGTCGAATCGGGTCGGACGTGGCGACCCCCGGAAGACCACCTTGCCGGAACTTCCGGGGGGTCGGAGCCGACCCGCGATGGCCGAGGGCCCGAGCGCTTTGAACCGTGACCCCGCGGAGTGGCCACACTTCCGGGGGCGGGGCGCGGGGTTCGCTCTTTGGCAACTTGTGCGGTCAGGGTGGGCGGGCTTATCCGCCCGGCGGCCTGGTCGTCATTTATGATGAGGCGATGGACGACAAGCCGCCGGACCTCAACGACGTGCCGACCCCGCAGCCTCCGGAGTTTCCGGAGAACCTGTCGGCGTCGGGGGCGAAGAAGTCGGCGATCGTGGTGGGGTTCGGGCCGGTGGGGCGGCTGGTCGCGGAGGGGTTGGCCGACGTGGGGTTCGAGGTGACGATCATGGAGGCGAACCTCAAGACGGTGGAGGAGCAGAAGCTGCTGGGGCGGAAGATCCTGCTGGGGAACGCCTGCGAAAAGGATGATCTGCTCGCGGCGGGGCTGGAGGCGGCGGACGCATTGGTGCTGACGATGCCGAGCGAGGACGACGCGTTGCGGGCGTGCCGGGCGGCGCACGCGATCAAGCCGGAGGTGTTCATCAGCGCGCGGACGAACTTCGTGAGCAAGGGGCTGCTGGCGATGCAGAACGGGGCGGACCACGTGGTGGTCGAGGAACTGGTCACGGCCGAGGCGATGCGGAAGGCGGTGTCGGAGCAGCTCAGCCCGAGGTGACGCCGACGCGTTCGATGACGCGGGACTCGGCGAGGGTGCGGCGGTCGTTATCGGGGGAGAGGCGGACGACGCGGCCGCCGTCGGTGTAGAGGAGGCCGGCGTCATCGGGGAGGGGTGAGTAGTGGCCGACGCCGGTGGCGAGGACCTGTTCTTTGCCGTGGGGGAGGGAGCGGACGAGTTCCCAGTCGTCGGGGACGGCGGCGCGGCCGGCGTTTTTTCGTTGGTGTTTGGCGTTCTGCTGGGCGTCGATGAGTCGGCCGTAGAGGAAGAGCTGGCGGCGGTCGGGGCCGGGGCGGCGGGGGCCCGAGGCGGTGATGAGCGGCTTCTTGCTGAAGATCATGGAGAAGACGTTGAGGAAGGCGACGACGGCGACGGCGAGGCGGACGGGGAACATGAGGATGTCTTTGAGGACGGGCCAGACGCCGGGGCGTTGGCGGTCGCGCAAGGGGCGGTAGGGGCGGCGGACGTAGGTGATGACGCCGGCGTCGTCCATGCGGGGCATCATGCAGTCGTAGTCGTCGGAGGCGAAGAGGACTTCCTGGTCGCCGGTGGTGAGGTTGAGGCGTTCGACGCGGTAGGGCGAGACCTCGACGAGGTGGCCGTGCTGGTTGCGGGCGATGCCGGCGGATTGGTAGACGAGTTCGTCGGGTCGGCCGCGGACCCAGGTGGGGGCCTGGTCGAGGGAGTCGCCCTCGGTGATCTCGCGGAGCCGGCCGCCGTCGGGGTTGAGGACGGCGAGGTGGGCGCTGCCGTCGGCGGCGGCGACGCAGCAGGCGACGCGCCCGTCGTCGGGGTGGACGTCGAGGTCGGCGAGGCGGAACTCGGCGCGGTGGACGAGGCGGCGCTCTTCGTCGGTGTCGGGGTTGTATTCGAAGAGGCCGCCGACGGCGTCGGTCTCGAGGGCGTAGAGGAGTTTGCCGTCGGCGGTCGGGGCGACGGAGGTGATGTTGACGCGGCGGGCTTCGGGGTTGTCGGGGTCGTCGCCGAGGGCGGCGCCCATGCCGTACATTTCCTGGGGCATGCTGGTGGCGGCCCAGCCGGCGGAGCCGCGTTTCCACTCGTCTTTCTGACGGCGGCGGGCGTCGCGGTCGAGGAGGTCCTGGGCGAAGCGGCTGACGACTTCGCGCGGCTCGGGCGAAGGGGTGTTCGGATCGAGGAGGAAGAGTTTGCCTTCGGAGATGTAGGCGGCGCGGGCCGGGGGCATGGGGGAAAGTGTAACGAGGGCGGGGGCGTAAAACCGTTGTTTCTGGCACGCCTCGGCGGCCGGCTCGGGAAAGTCGAACGCCGACCCGGCTTACTCGGCGAAGATCTCGTTGAAGAAGACTTTCATGTGTTCCCACGAGCGGCGGTCGGCGTCGCGGTCGTACCTGGCGCCGGCCAGCTCGCCGGTGGCGGAGGGGTCGGTGAAGCTGTGGACGGCGCCGGAGTAGAGGACGGTGGTGACGTCGGCGTCGGCGGCCTGGAGGTCGTCGATGACTTTGAGGAGGGTGTCGTTGGCGTAGAAGGGGTCGGCCTGTCCGTGGGCGATGAGGACCTTGGCGTTGACGTTGTCGGCGTCGAGCGAGTCAGGTCGTGGGGGCAGGAGGCTGCCGTGGAAGGAGACGACTCCGGCGAGGTCGGCGCCGTGGTAGGCGAGTTCGAGGACGGTGGTGCCGCCGAAGCAGTAGCCGATGGCGGCGCAGCGGTCGGGGTCGACGCCGGGCTGGCGTTTGAGGACGTCGAGGCCGGCGGCGGCGCGGGCGCGGAAGAGGCGGCGTTGGTTGTAGAAGCGGCCGGCGAGTTGGCTGGCTTGGTTGGGGTCGTCGGTGTAGACGCCCTTGCCGTACATGTCGAGGACGACGGCGACGTAGCCGAGCTCGGCGAGTCGGCGGGCGCGGTGGCGGGCGTATTCGCCCTGGCCCCACCAGGCGTGGGCGATCAGGACCCCCGGAAGTTGCTCGTCGTCCCTTCCGGGGGCGGGGGTGATTCCGGGGGCGGGGCGGGCGAGGTAGGCTTCGAGTTCGACGCCCTCGTGCTCGTAAGGCAGCGGCCCGGTGATGGGCTCGGACTGGGCCGACGCCGGGGACGCGAACACCCAGCAACCGAGGACCGAGGCGAGCAGGACGAAGCGGCGACAGGGTAGAGACGGCATGTGCGGTTTCCCGGGGAGACACAGATGGTGGTGCAGAACTGGGAGTTTACCCGAGATGTTCTCGCGTCCCGGGACGGTTCGGCGTTAGGATGGCGGTTTGCGGATCGCGATTCGGATCAACCCTCTCGGGGACACCAGAACATGACGGACGATGTGATGTGGCGTGGCCGTAGGGCCGTGGGCTGGGCACGGGCGGCGGTGGTCACCGCGGTGTCGATGGTGGCGTGGGCTCTCCCGGGGGCGGGGGTGGCGGGTCCGGCGGACGCGATCCCGGCGGACGCGATGGCGGCGTATGCGTGGTCGGGGTTTGACGCGGAGGACGCGGGGTCGGCGTACGCGGGGTCGCGGCTGCGGGCGGTGCTGGAGGCGACGGACTTGGCGGGGCGGATCAACCGGGCGGTGAACGCGTCGCTGGAGGAGCAGGCGCAGTGGGACGACGAGGCGAAGCTGTTCCAGGAGGCGTGGAACGAGGTGGCCCCGGTGGCGTGGCGTCGGCCCTGGGTGGTGTATTTCCAGGGGCTGGAGTGGCCGGGCGAGGACGCGCCGGGGTGGGCCGAGCCGCGGCCACGGATGGGTTTTGTGATCGAACCGGGGGAGGACGCGGCGGTGGTCGGGCCCTGGCTGCAGCGGCTTTACGACCTGATCGAGCAGGAGTCGCCGGAGCTGGACCTGGCGCTGGTGGACGACGGGACACGGATGGGGTTGCTCATGGGCAGCGAGCTGGCGGCGGACGCCGCGGCGTCGTTGGGGGCGACCGAGCGGTTCGCCGAGGCGATGGCCCAGGCCGACGGGGACGACCCGACGCCGGCGGTCTGGGGTTACGTCGATCTGGCGGCCCTGGATCAATTGATCCGCGACGGGATCGCGCGTGAGGACGCCGACGGGCTCGTCACCTTCGAAGACGCGACCGAAGACCTCGGCGTCGACATCCTCGAGACGCTGGTCTTCACCGGCGGGTTCGACGGCACCGACTGGCGGCAGGCGCTGTTCCTCGGCGCCCCGGCCCCGCGCAGCGGTTGGATGACGCTGATGGATCAGCCGACGGTCGGCGACGCGGCGCTCGCCGCCGTGCCGCGCACCGCGACGTGGATACGCGTCAGCCGGATGGACTTCGGCGAGGTGTGGGACGTGGCGCTCGAAGGCGTCGTGGCCGTCGCCCCCGAAGCCGAGGAGCAGATCGACGGGTTCACGGCCGCGGCCCGCGAGTTCCTGGGTTTCGACCTCCGCGACGACCTGCTCGGGGCGATGGGCGACGCCTGGACGATGTACGCCGACCCCACCCTCGGCGGGATGTTCGGCACCGGCATCGTCCTGACCAACCCCACGCCAAAGCCCGAGCGGCTGCAAGCCTCGCTCACGCAACTCGAAGACCTGCTCAACGCCCAGCTCGCCGACAACGGCACGCCGTTCCGCTTCGCCGAGCAGCCGCTGGGCGACGACGCGACGGTGCACACGATGGCGTTGCCGTTCGTCTCGCCGTCGTGGGCGGTCGTCGACGGGCGGTGGGTCTTCGGGCTCTCGCCCAGCGCCATCGCCGCCGCCCGGCTGCACGCCGCGGCGCCCGACAACTCGCTCGGACAGGCCGGCGACGACCACGCCTACCACGCCCTCGCCGCCCGCCTACCGCAGGGCAAGTCGGCCACCAGCGTCGCCTTCGCCGACTACGCCCGGACCGCACCCGAGCTGTACCAGGGCTTCCAGATGGGCATGAACCTGTTCGCCATGCAGGCGGCGGGGATGGGGGACCAGATGCCGTTCAACCCGGCCGACCTCTTGCTGCCGCTGGTGAGCATAAGCGCCGGCTTCATGGTCCCTGCCCTCACCGAGGCCCGCGCCTCGGCCCGGCAGACCGCGTCGATGTCCAACGTCCGCCAGATCGCGATCGGCCTGCACGCCTACGCCGCCGACCACGACGACCGGTTCCCCGAAACGCTCGGCCAACTGGTCGAAGGCGGCTACCTCGTTCGAGAAGTCTTCAACGCCCCGGGCGACCCGGAGTCCTGGCAACTCGACGACGTCGATGACGAACAGGTTGTGGACGCCGTTGATGCGCTGGGGTCCTACCTCTTGCTCCGGCCCGGGCTGGCGCTCAGCGACGTCGAAAACGCCGGGAGCACCCCGGTGCTGATCGAACACCCGCGCGTCTGGCGTGACGGCTTCCGCTACGTCGTCGCCTTCGCCGACGGCCACGCCGAGATCCGCTTCGATTTCGCCGACCCCGAAGACCCCACCGACACCCGCCGCCTGATCGAAGAACAGACCGGCCGTACCCTCGACGACTTCGTCGCCGAACGCGACGCCGCGGCCGACGCCCTGCTCGACGAATAACGCCAACCCAAGCGCCTGCCCACCCCATCCCGCCTCGGATTTCCCCATGACACGCCTCGCCCACCACTTCTTGTCTGCCGCCCTGCTCGCCGCCGTCGCCGCCCCGCTGCACGCCGGGCCGCGTTACCTGCCGGGGCAGGACGTCCGCTTCACCGCCCAGACCGCCGACGGCCGGACGCTCGACTCGGCCGACCTCGGGGGCCGGCTGGTCGCGGTGATGTTCTGGC
>JBCBSA010000101.1:0-8533 GCA_039819425.1 Planctomycetota bacterium | reverse complement strand
GGCGAGGCTGCTCACCCGCGAACGCCGACGCCCCAAACGCCCCCGCTGTCTAAGCGGGGGCCGCGTGACCACCGACCCGGCACAGCTGTTCTGTTGACGGGGCGGTCCTCGCCGAGGATTACCGCCCCGCCGCAAACGGCGGCCGACACAAAGGCACGCACCGCCAAGCCAGTGCGCACTTTTCGTACGCCGAACCACCCGCCGCCTCGCTAAACCCAGCGACACCCTTCAAGTAAAATTTTCCGCCGCGTTCCCATTTTTGTCCGAAACGCCTGTCGCCGTGTGCGCACATACCGTGCGCCCCGCTTCACACCCGCCGCCGGTTCGCCATCCAGCCCGCCCGCGTCTCGATCACGTGCCGGTACACCGCCGCGTCGGCCTCATCGAAACACACGAACACCACCCGCTTGGGCAACGTCGGCGTCGGCCGCGCCGCGAAGTGGCCGAACACATGCCCGAACGCGATCTTCGCCGCCCGCTCCTTCGGGAACCGATACACCCCCGTGCTGATCGCGGGGAACCCCACCGCCTCGCTGCCCAGCTCGACCGCCAGCCGCAGGCTGTGGTGGTAGCACGACGCCAGCAGCGTGTCTTCGAGTGTGTACCCCAGCTTCGCCGCCTCGCCCAGCGGCGCCCCGGGCATCGCGTACGCCGGCTCCCCCTCACCCGCGTCCGACGACGCCGGCCACACCGGGCCCACCGTATGGATCACGTGCTTCACCCCCGCCGCTTCCAGCCCGAACGCCGGCGTCGCCTTGGCCAACCCCGTCGCACACCCGCCCAACCCCCGGCAGTGTTCCAACAACTCGGGCCCCGCCGCCGCGTGGATCGCCCCGTCCACCCCGCCGCCGCCGAGCAGCGACTCGTTCGCCGCGCTCACCACCGCGTCCAACCCCCACGCCGGGTCGGGCCGGGCCAGGTCGCCGACGACCAGGTCGATCCGCCGCAGCGGGTCGTCCAACGCCCGGGACGCGCCGTCGGCCAGCGGCAGTCCAACCGAACGCGGAGCGGGGTCGAGCCGATCCGTCAAAGCGACGACTCGAGGGGGTCGCGGTCCGCCACCGGGCGGTCCAGCACTTCTTTCAACACGAACGCCCGCCACAGGTCGTTCCGCGACAGCCGGCGGAAGTTCAGCGGCCCAGCCCCCGACGCCGGCCGCGGGGCGGACGCCCCGGCCCCGGAAGCGCCGCTCGCCCGGCGTTGGGCCTCGGCCTGCAGGGCGGCCCTCTCGAGGTCGTGGGGGGAGACCGGTGCCGTCGGCCGAGGCGGGGCCGTCGGCGCGGCCGCCGGCGGGGCCGGGGGGGCCGCGCTGGGGAACGGCCGACGCGGCGGCGGCGTCCTGCCGGAGCCCGGCGTCGGGCGACCCGGCGCGGGGTCCCGCGGCGTCGGACGCCGGCCCGCCTGCTCGCGGCGACGCATCGCTTCCTGTTGCTGACGTTGACGCTCCCGCGCCCGCCGCCGCGCCGCCTCGGCCGGCCCCGCACCCGCACCCGGAAGCGACGAACCCGCGCCCGCACCCGGACGCGACGCCCCCGGTGCCCCCGCACCCGGCACCGACGCCCGCGCCTGCTGCGCCCGACGCTCGTATTGCTCCTTGGCCCGCGCCCGCGCGATCCGCTCGGCCATCGTCAGGTTCCCCGGCTCGTTCCCGCCGGCCCCCGGATTGCCCCCCGGATGGCCCCCCGCCTTCGCCTGCATCTGCGCCCGCCGCTGCGCCCGAAGCTCATCCAACGACGGCCGACTATCGCTCGAACCCGACCCGTCGCCCCCCGCCTCCATCCGCTCCCGCAGCTCACGCTTCTTGCGGTTCTCCTTCACCTGCCCCGACAGGATCGAACTCAGAAAGATCACCCCGAAGATCACATAAATCAAAACCTTGAACGGATCGAAACCCGACCCGCCCCCCGGCCCGCCCGGGCTTCCGGGGCCTCCGGGGGTTCCGGGGGTTCCGGGGGTTCCGGGGGTTCCGGGGGTTTGTGCCAGCAGTGTCACGATCCACTCAACCATCGCGGCCTCCCGTAGCGTCTCGATCGCCACCCCCAAGTGTATCGCCCCCCGCCCCCGGAAATGGCAACCCCGCCCCCGGAAGTTTCAACCCCGCCCCCACATCCACCGCGACGAACAGCCGGCGCCCCGCGTGCTCCACCGCCTCCAACTCCACCCCGTACACCGGCCCCAGCACCCCCGGCGTCAGCACCTCCTCCACCGGCCCCGCCCGCAGCCCCCCTCTCCCGTCCAGCAGCCACGCCTCGTCCGCCCACCGCGCCGCCGCGTCCAGGCTGTGCAGCACCACCCCCACCGCCCACCCCCGGTCCGCCAACCCCCGCAGCAACCGCATCACCCCCTCCGCCCGCCCCACATCCAGACTCGACGTCGGCTCGTCCGCCAAGAAACCCCCCGCCCCCGGAAGTTCCAACCCCACTTCCGTAACCCCCGGTTGCCCGCCCCCCGCCTGCGCCCACGCCCGCGCCACCAGCACCCGCTGCTGCTGCCCCCCCGACAGCTCCCCGAACGGCCGACCCGCCACCGACTCCAGCCCCAACGCCGCGATCGCCTCGTCCACGCCCCGCTCGTCCCCGAACGCGAACCGCCCCATCGCCACCGTCTCCCGCACCGTGAACCCGAAACTCGACCCACCCCTTTGCGGCACATAAGCCAGCCGCCGCGCCAGCTCCACCCCCCGCAGCCGCTCCACCGGCTCACCGCCCACCTCCACCGCCCCCGCCCCCGCCCCCGCCGTCGGCCGCACCTGCCCCAGCATCACCCGCAGCAGCGTCGACTTCCCCGCCGCGTTGGGCCCCACCACCGCCGTCAGCCGGCCCGCCGTCAGCGTCGCCGACACCCCCCGCAGCACCGGCTCGCCGTTCCCATAACCCGCCGTCACCCCGGCCAGCCGCACCCACGCCCCCCGGAACCCCCGAACCACACCCGACGGGACTCCGGTTATCGGCGGCTTTCCGGGGGTATCCATACGGGTTAGCTCTCAGTCCGCCCGGGTTATGGGGACCCGACCGGTAAACATTTTCCGGTTATGCCGCTCAATCCGAACCCACCGACCGCCGATGATTTTATGGCGCTCAAGCCCATCCCACCCGGCTCTTCCCCCCACCGGCGAGATCCAAGCCATGGCCGACCCCAACGCTCCCGCGAACCCCGCCTCCGAACCGAAACTCCCGGGGGCGGCCGCGCCGCTGAACCCCAACGAAGCGCTCGACCTGCTCAGCGACCTCGAGTCACGCCTGGGCGCCCTCAAGTCCTGGCAGGCCGAGAACGACAAGCACGCCGAGGAGGTCCAGGCCCAGGCCCACGACATCGCCCAGCGCGAGCAGGCCATCGCCGACCGCCAGGCCGCGCTCGACACCGAACGCCGGGACATCGACGAGCAGCGCCAAGCCCTCGACCGCGACCGCGCCACCCTCGCCACCGACCGCGACGAGCTCGAAACCAAACGCGAACAACTCGACCAACGCCACGCCGAGCTCGAGACCCAGCGGCAGGCCGTCGCCGACGAACGCGCCGCCCTCGACGCCGACCGCGGCGCGTTCGACGCCAAGACCGCCGAGCTCGACGCCGCCTGGGCCGACTTCCGCGGCCAGGAATCATCGCTCCAGCAGCGCACCGACGACCTCGACCAACGCGTCGGCGAACTCGACGGCCGCGCCGCCCAACTCGACGACCAACAACAACGCCTCGACCAGCAGCACGCCGACCTCGACGCCCAGCGTGAACAGCTCGCCGCCAGGCAGGCCGAGCTCGACGAGCAGTGGGCCCAGGTCGACGCCGCCCGCACCGAGCTGGAAGAACTCAAGAAAGAAGTCGAAGCCGGCCGCGCCACGCTCGACGCCGACCGCGCCGACCTCGATACCGACCGCGCCGAGTTCACCGAGCAACGCAAAGCCCTCAAGGACCGCAAGAACGAGCTCGCCAAGGCCCAGATGGACCTCAAGCTCCGCCGCGACGCCCTCGAAGCGGAGAAGGCCAGCCTCGAACGCGCCCGACAGGAGCTGACCGAGCAGGCCGGCGCGTCGAACGACGACACCCTGATGCCCGGGTTCATCCCCGACTTCGAGGACACCGAGCGCGCCGCCGCCGCGGCCGACCGCAGCGCCGACGCCCAAGAACTGGCCCAAGAGCTCGCCGACCAGCGGGCCGAGCTCGACGCCCGCGCCGCCGAGCTGGACATGCGCGCCTCGCAGCTCGAGATCGAGCGCGAAGCCCTCGACGCCCGCCTCGCCGCCGCCGAAAACGCCCCGGCCCCGACCGGCGAAGCCCCCGAGCACCTCGCCGAACTCGAACGCTCGCTCGACGACCGCGAAGCCGAACTGACCCAGAAAGAAACCCTCTTCCGTCAGACCCTCGAGCAGAGCAAAGCCAAGGTCGTCACCGAGCGGCGCCAGGTCCAGGAAGACGAAAAGGCCGTCGGCGAGCTGCGCGAACAGCTCGACGCCCAACGCGCCGAGCTGGACACCCAGCGGGCCCAACTCGACGAACGCGCCGCCGAGCTCGCCCGCCTCAAGTCGGACTTCGACCAGCGCGCCGACGCCGCCGACACCGTGGTCGGCGTGTCGCTCGCCGACGAGTCCGAAGGCGCTGCGACCGAAAGCGACCGCGCCGCGATCGACGCCGAACGCGGCGAACTCGACGCCCGCGCCGCGGAGTTGGAAACCCTCGCCGCGGAGCTGGACGACCGCCAGGCCCGCGCCGCCGAGCGCGACGCCGAGCTCGCCGCGTGGGCCCAGCGCCTCGAAGAACAAGCGGCCTCGCTCGACCTGCGGGCCGAACTGGCCGACGGCGAAACGCCTTCCACGGCCGACGAAAACGCGGACCTGTCCGACCGCCTCGCCGCGCTCGACGCCCGTGAAGCCGAGCTCGACCGCCGCGAGCAGGAGCTGGCCGAACGCGAAGCCGAGCTCCGGCAACGCCTCGACGCCGCCGACGCGGCCCCGCTCAGCGACGACGAGAAAGACCGCCAGATCGCCGAGCTCCGCGGAGAACGCGACGCCGCCCGCGCCAAGTACGAGAAGCGCAAGGCCCAGATGCTCAAGGCCGACGAGGTCATCCAGAAGCGCCGCGCCAAGATCCGCAAGTACCTCAACCAGCTCCGCGAGAAGTCGAGCAAGGTCCAGGCCGCCGAGTCGGCCGTCGAGTCGACCAGCGCCCAACACGCCGGGCTCGAAAAAGAACGCCGCAACCTCGTCGAGGTGAAGAAGTTCCTCGAGATCAGCGAAAAGGCGATGGTCCAACGCTGGGCCACCCAGTCCACCGCCAGCACCGTCGCCGTGGTCATCCTCGCCCTGGTCGGCTCCGCGGTCGTGAGCTGGTTCGCCGCCCAACAGATCGCCCAGCCCGTCTGGCAGTCCACCATGGCCATGGCCTTCACCCCCCCGGAAAAGGTCAACGCCGCTCCCGAAGCCGCGGCTTCCGGGGGTCGCACGGGCGTCGCCGCCGAGGCCGCCGTCCAGGCGCTCAACGCCCAGCTCGCTCAGGGCCTCGAACCCGGTGAAGCCGAGGCCGCTCTCGTCACCGAAAACGCGGACACCCCGGCCTCCGAAGCGATCGCTTCCGGGGGCGGGGCAGACTGGCTGGCGGACTTCCGCCAGACCGTGACCTCCACACCGGTCATGACCCGCACGCTGGACCACCTCGACCAGCGCGGCATCCGCCTGTTCACCAACCCCGCCGACCTCGCGGCCCACCTCGAGCAAAACCTCACCGTCGAGGGCCAGCCCGCCCGCGTCGAGTTCGCTTACCAGAGCGAGCAGGCCCAGTTCGTGGTCGGCGTCCTCGACGCCCTGGGCAAAGCGCTGGTGACGCACCAGATGATCCTGGACCGCGCCGCGGGCCGGACCGACGGCGTGCAGATGCTGCAGTCGGCCGAACGCATCGCCGACCCGGTCCGCGACGACACGCTCCGCTACGCCGGCATCGCGCTCGGCGGCCTCGCGGGCCTGGCCCTGATCCTCGGGCTCATCATCCGCGTCGCCCTGTCCCGCTCCCGCCGCGTCATGGCCGAGGCGCAAACCCTGCCCGCCCTCGCCGAGATGGAGTCGGCCTGACCCGCGCCTCCACGCCTAGCACAGGGGGCAAGATGAGTGCGGTATTGTGATCGTGGCACAGGCTTCCAGCCTGTGGTTCGTCCGCAGGACGAAACCGCCCTGCTCTATCTTGCCCCTTCGGGTCAACCACAGGCTGGAAGCCTGTGCCACTTGTTGCGTTAAACACACACCGCAACCTCACGCACCGCGGCCGTGTCGTCCGTCAACCACCGCGCCGTCCCCGCCGCCCAGAACGCGCGGAACGCCGCGGCGTCCGCGATCGGCTGCACGTCCCGCCGCAACCCCGGCCACGGCTGGAGGTGGGCCGAGTACTTGCTGACCCGCGTCTTGATCGTCCGCAGCGCCACCGCCTCGCCGCGGTACCGGCACAAGTTTTCAAAATGGTCGAGCACCAGCCGCGCCTTCCAGCAGCGCGGCAGCGGCGGCGGGTCTTCACCGGTCGCCAACCGGTGCGCGATGTCGCGGAACAGCCACGGCTGGCCCATCGCCCCGCGCGCCACCATCACCCCGTCGCAGCCGGTCGCCGCGATCATGCGTTCGGCGTCCGCCGGCGCCGTGATGTCGCCGTTGCCGATCACCGGCACTTCGGGGAAGCGCCGCTTCACACCCTCGACCGTCGCCGCGATCCCGTCGAGCCGAACGCTCGGTCTGAACTTCATCGCCGTGGTCCGGCCGTGCACCGTGACCATCCGCACCCCCGCGTCGCACAGCCGCGCCGGCAGCGTGTCCATCACCAGGCAGCCGTCGTCCCAACCCAGCCGGATCTTCGCCGTCACCGGCACCCGCACCGCCCGCACCACCGCCGCCGCCAACGCCACCGCGTGCCCCGGGTCGCACAACAGCTTCGACCCGCCGTGCTTCTTCGTCACCTTGTCGACGGGGCAGCCCATGTTGATGTCGATCACCGCCGCGCCCCGCGCCTCGGCCCACCGCGCCGCCTCGGCCAGGATGTCGGCGTCCGACCCGTACAGCTGCATGCACACCGGCGTATCGGCCGGGCTCGTCGCCGCCCGCCACATCGCCTTGTCCGTCTCCCGCAAGACGCTGTGTGGGCACAACAACTCGGTACACGCCAACCCCAGCGCCCCGTAGGTCCCGTCGCCGACGTCGTGCGCCCCGCCGACGTGCTCCGCCCGACACGCCACCCCCGGCACCGACCGCGCGACCAGCCGGTACGCCAAGTCGAAGTACCCCGCCACCGGCGCCAGCAGCAGGTTCGTCGGAAGCGTAACGTCGCCGATCCGCAACATCGCAGCAGTTTACCGGTTGCCCGGGAAAGCTCGCGGTCTCTTTGACTCTCGCGCCGGGCCCATTTAGCCCCCGGGGAATCACCGGGGGCCGCCCCGGGTCATTGACCCGGGGCTAAGTGAATCGCCTCACGCCGCGGCTCGAGGTCGGGGCGTCGGGTGTCGCGTTGACCGGGCGGGGGCGACAACGGGTCCACGCCTAGTTCGTCGCACAGGCCGCCGAGCGTCTCGATCCGCCGCGGCTCGTCGGCCGCCGGGCTCAGCACCCGCCGCCGCAGCCGCGACATCCGCTGGGCCTCGGCGCCGCGCCGGTCGTGCTCGACCAGGCCCTTGAACTCGGGGTTGTCGTGCGGCCGGGTCAGGTTCGTGACCAGCGCAAACAGATCGAACGCCGGCGTCGGCGGGTACGGCAACCCCCGGAAGATCGGGGCGTTGACGAGCCCCTTGTCCCGCTGACGCTGGAGGTCGCGCGTCACCTGCGACGCCATCAGCATCTCCCGCGCCAGCGTGTCGATCATCGCGTTGGCCGACAGGTCCTCGCCGACGCGTACCGCCGAGCCGAAGTCCACGATGCCCACGCCCGCCTCGGTCACGACCATGTTGTCCAGCCGCAGGTCCAGGTGCATCATCCCCGCCCGCTCGTGCACCGCCCGCAGCAGCGCCGCCGACTGCCGGGCAAACTCACCCTGCGAGATCGGCTCGCCGCCCTGACGCAGCCAACGCAGCGTCACCGAGTCGACCAGCCCGTTGGCCTGGGTCTTCATGTCCAGCACCGCCGGCGTCAGCCCCCGCATCGCCGGCGGCAGGTCGCGCTGCAACAGCTTCAAAAACGCCGCCTCCCGCGTCAGGAACACCGGGAACACTTTTTTCACCAGCTTCGCCGCGATCTTCGTCAGCCGATCGGCGGGCACGCCCGGGCACGTCTGCGTCAGCCGGGCGATCGCCTCCTCCATCGTCGGCACCCGCTTCAGCACCGCCCAACCCCCGGAACTCCCCTCGCCCTCGAACGGGATCAGCCGGACGTGGTACGAGTGCTTGGCGCTCAGCCGATCGACCGGGTCGATCAGCACCTTGCGGAACACCGCCACGTGCAGCCGACGCTCGAACCAACCCCGCCGCAGCCTGTCGAGCCGGGGCCACCGCAGCACCGCCACCGTCTGCACCCCGCCGTCGGCCCGCCACTCGGGCCGGTCCCCGAACCGCCGCACCGCCTCGCCCACCGCCGCGGGC
>JBCBSA010000100.1:0-8562 GCA_039819425.1 Planctomycetota bacterium | reverse complement strand
GCCTCCAGCACCACGGCGTCCCGGTCGTCTGTCGGCGTCAGCCGCACCGCGACGTTTCCTTGGACCCCCGCGTAGGTCATCCCCGCGAAGTCCGCCGCGATGGGCAGCTCCCGCGTCGCCTCGCCCCGGTCCACCAGCACGGCTAACCACACCCGCCGCGGACGCCCCAAATCCATCAACACCGACAGCGCCGCCCGCACCGACCGCCCGCTCATCAACACGTCGTCGATCAGCACCACGTCCCGCCCGTCCACCGCGAACGGCACCTCCGTCGTCCGCACCACCGGCTGCGACGACGCCTCCGACAGGTCGTCCCGGTACAGCGTGATGTCGAGCGTTCCCACGTCCCCGATCCCCGATGTCTCACCCACGCGACAGGCGATCACGTCCCCCCGGCTCCGCACGCCGACCAACGCCAAGTTGTCGGAGCCCGTCTCGCCGGGCCGCAGGCCGCGGGCCCACGCCGACATCCGTTCGATCATGGCGGCGACCTGCGTGGCGTCGGCGAGCAGCGGCATGGGCAAGAGGATATCGGATCGCCCCCCGGGATTTTCAACTCCACGATTTAGGGCGTCGAACTCTGCCCCACCAACGCCGCGTCGGCGACGACGTTGACCCGCAGGGTCGTCTCGTCGACCGAGTCGCCGTGGGCGTCGGTGATGCGGACCTTGAGTCGGTACCGCCCGGCGCTCAGGCGAGCGGGGAGGGTGATCATCTGGACGACGTAGAAGTCGCGGCGGTGGTTGCGGGACTGGTCGACGATCTGCGTGGGCTCGTGTCGCCAGACGGCCAGGCCGTCGTCTTCTTTGTAGAGGATCAGCTCCTGGGTCAGGCGGACTTCGTGGCGGCCGTTGTCGACGGACTCGGTCGCGAAGTCTTCGACCTCGACGTAGACGATCGCGCGGTTGGTCTGGCCGGCGAGGAAGTTGTGGCCGGTCATGGGCTCGTAGACGCCGTAGCCCGAGACGCTGCGGCAGAGGTCGGCGTGGACGATCGTGACGGGCATCGAGCCGAAGGCTTCGGCGAGGGCGGCGTCGATCGTCTTGCGGTCGAACCCGCCGCCGCCGGTGGCGACCGCGCCGGTGGCCAAGCCGCCGCCCGCGGCCGACTCGCCGCTGCGGTCCCGATCGGCGTCCGCGGCGCGGTCGTGGATCGCCAGGAACAGATCGTGCAGCCGCTCGACCGCTTCGCGCTGCATCGGCTTGAGCGGCTCGAGCAGACGGCGGTCGAGTTCGCGATCGGGGTCGGCGAGACTCAGCGCCGCGGCCGTCACGGCCCGCTCGAGCGCCGGGTCGTCGGACGCCTTGAGCTGGTCCAGCAACGCCGCAAGGAGTTCGTCTCGGCTGAGCGTCGAGGCGTCGGGGGGTTCTGGCGCAGGCATGACCAAGGGCAGGACGTCTACCGTCGGCGAGGCTGCCGGAGCAATCGGTGCCGCCTCGCCGTTGAGCCAAGCGATCTCCTGCGCGTTCGTCGGCGCAGGAGCCGGCGACGCCACCGGGCGCGTGGGCGGCAGGGGCTCGGCCCCCGCGAACGGGTCCAGCGTCGTGTCCACCGCGTCGGGCGGGGTGTCGCGCTGCTGCGCCTCATTCAGCGAGGCCAAACGATCGAGGTACGCCTGCGTCGCGGCGTCGATCGTGGCCGGCGGTTCGTTCTTCGGCGTCGGTTCCACTGCACCGGTCGCCAGCGACGGCGCCGCCACGGGCTCCGCCGCCTCGCACCCCATCAGCGCCAGCGTCGCCGCCAGCCCGAGCAGCAGCATCAGCCCCCAGCTCACCACCCACGAAACCGGTCCGGGCACCATCGGCGAAGCCTCCTGCCGCCGACCGGCCCCCACCACTCAAACCGGCCCGTCCATCGAGCCCGTTATCGGAACCATCGGCTAACCGGTCCCATCGGCCATCCGCACGCACAAACCTTCAAGATTCCGCCCCGCCGGCCCGAACCCCGACTTGCTCCGGGCGTCGGCCGTCAGCGCCGCGTCCAACATCGCCGCTCCCCCCTCGGGCCCCACCCGCCGTAAAACCTCCATAAACAGCCGCTGCCGCGGCCCCCACAGCTTCAACGCCTTGGCGATCACCCCCTCCGGCTCCCCCGCCGCCAGCATCTGCCCCCCCACCGCCAGCTTCCTCGCCAAATCCGCCACGAAGTACGTCACCAACACCTCGGGCTGCCCCCCCAAATCAATCAACTCCCGCACCTTCTCCACCACCTTCCCCCCCTCCCCCCGCGACATCGCGCCCATCAGCGTCTCCTGCACCTCCCAAGCCTTCTCGTCGCTCGACTTGCCCACGGCTTGCTCCACCATCCCCCGATCGATCGTCCCCCCCCCGGAATTTTTCACGGAACGGCCCTCGGATGAGAGCGCCCCGGCCATCGCCGCCAGCTTGTCCAGCTCCGTCTCCAGCCGCGTCAGATTCACGCCCAACCGATCGACCAGGAGCGCCGCCGCCGGCCGGTCCAGCTTCATCCCGTGCACGTCCTGCGCCCGCCGCACCAGCCGACTCACCGCCTCGGCCGGCTTGGGCGGCTCGCACTTCACCACCGCCCCAACCTTCGCGATGTGCTTGTCCAGGTTCCCCCGGTGCCACTGCCCCGCCCGCAGCACCAGCGTCGCGTGGTCCACCGGCGACTGCGCGTAACGCTCGAGCGCCTCGCGGTGCGCTTTGATGAAGTCGTCCGCCGGATCGACCGTCACCAGCTTGTACCCGCCCATCAGCGAATAGCCCCGCAGCTCGTCGAACACGTCGGCCAGCGTCGCCGCCTTCCCGTCGAACGACAGCCGCTGCACCTCGCCGTGCTCCGCCTCGAGCGCCGCCCGCAGCGCATCGACCTTCTCTTTCTTGACCGCCTCCTCCGGCCCGTGCAGCGCCAGCACCCGCACCTGCGCGTCCATCTCCACCGACTTCGCGGGCATCTTCCGGGCCATCACCTCATCCTACCGCTCTCCCCAAGCCGAGGGCTACGGAGCCCCCCAGCAGGGGGAGCAACCAAGCCCCGGATCACCCGATCAACCGTAGCTCCACCCCCAGCAACGCCCGCCCCGCTTCACGCACCGATTCACTCGGCCCCACCAGCACGTGCGTCACGCAACCCGTCGTCCGCCGCTCTACCTCACCCACCACCACCGCCGGGGAAACGAACTCCATCTCCCCGAACGGCCCGTAGGTCAGGTCGTCGTTGTACGCCTGCAGCGCATCCCCGCCCCGCCGCTGGTCGGCCGGGTGGTCCCTTGGCATGTCCACGTACGGCTCGCCCGGCGCCACGCCGAATACCCGCACGATCAGCGAACTCACCCCGCCGCCCCCGGAATTTTGCCCGTGGTCCCGCAGGTACCCCATCCGCCCCGTCGTGTGCTCGGGCCGGATCCCCATCTTCACCCGCCGCCCCGCGTCGATCAGGAACCGCACCGCATCATCCTCGCCCACCACGTGCCGATCCCCGAACGGGTCGTAATACGACCTCGGCTCGACCAGCCGCGTCGTCGGACACGTCAGCGTCCCCGTCGGCGGCACCTGCAAGATGCTCCACGCCGCCGCCACCGCGCCCTCGTCCCCGCCCGTCACCACCAGGTCGTGCGTCAACGCAAAGCTCACGCACTTCACCTCGTCGGGCAGCCCATCGGGACGATCGATCACGGACACCGCCCGGGCGATCTCCAACCCGATCGCTTTGTCGTCCCGACTGTCCACCAATGAACACACGTTGTGCAGCGACACGAACCGCTCCGACACGTCGCCCACCTCGTACCCCCCCGGGTCCACCGTCGCCGGCGTCTCGGCTGTGCCCACCGGGTCCCGCCGTGCATCTTCCAGGCTCGGCCAGTAGTACGCCACCTCCGGCGCGATCCACAGCCGATCCCCCCCGCCCCCGGAAGCGTCCTCGTAAAACAGGTTCTCGCGGAGCCCCCCGGCTTCGCAGGCGAGGACCCGTGCCCCCCTCTGCGCGACTTTGACCGTTCCGTCTCCAGCGGCGAGTTCGATGATCTCAGGCATCGCTGAATGTTAACCCACCCTCTCGGGCCGGTGCATCGCCGCGGTACACTGCACGAGCACTTCGCTTCAGCCCCAGTCTCCTCTCGGGACATACCCATGCTCCGTTGTTTGTCATACGTCGTGCTCCTTCTGCCGTGCGTTGCCGCCGGCCAGCAAGCCGAAAACACCACCCCGCTCGCCGACGGGCTCGAGCCGCTGTCGGTGCGGCACACGCCGGTGGAGCTGCCGCGGGTCCGCCTCACCCCGCCGGTCACCGCGGTCGATGGGCTCGACGCCTTCACGCTCGACCTGTCCGGCGAATGGCGGTTCGCCCACAAGCGCCCCGTGCCGTTCACCGGCAAGGCCGACGAGGTCGAAGCGTGGGACACCGTCGAGCTGCCCGGCCATTTCGCGTTCCAGGGCCACGAGCGGTTGGGGCCCGAGCTGGGCCGAGCGGTGGCCTACCGCAAGGCGTTCGACGTGCCCGCCGAGTGGGCGGACCACGCGGTGGTGCTGCGCTTCGGGTCGATCGACGGGCTGGCGAAGGTCTGGGTGAACGAGCGGCCCGTGGGGTCGAGCGACTCGGCGTTCCTGCCCGTGGAGTTCGACGTCTCGCCGTACATGATCCCGGGCGAGGAAAACCAGATCGCGGTGAGCCTGGAGGTAAGCGACCTCACCGCCTGGTACCTCCGCGAGCTCGGCGGCATGGGGCGGCCGGCGACGCTCACCGCGCTGCCCAAGACGCACGTCAGCCGGATGCACGTGGTCACCGCCGAGCCCACCGGCGACGGCCGAGGCCTCGTCCACGCCCGGGCCACCGTCACCAACGTCGGCTCTCGGCCCACCCCGGCCGGCGGAGCGCTCGCGGTGTCCATCGCGTCGGACGAAGGCGAGCCGCTGGCCGAACTCGTGCAAGACCTGCCCGAAATCGCTCCGGGCCAGGAACACGAAAACTCTTTCCGCTTCCAAGCCCCCGACATCCAGCCCTGGACCAACGAGTCGCCCACGCTCTACCGCCTCGAAGCCCGCCTCACCAGCCCCGACCACAGCGGCATGACCGTCGCCCGCCCCTTCGGCTTCCGCTCGATCGAGATCGACGGCCACCGCCTGCTCGTCAACGGCCGACCCGTCCAGCTCGCCGGCGCCAACTACCACCTCACCCACCCCGGCTACGGCCACTTCGTCCCCGGCCCCCTCATCCGCCGCGACCTCGAGATCCTCAAACACGCCAACCTCAACGCCCTCCGCGCCTGGCCCACCCCCTACCGCGAGTACGTCGACGCCTGCAACGAGCTGGGCCTGTTCACTACGGTCGAAGTCCCCGTCAACCTCCAGCTCTACGCCCCCGGCCCCCGCAAAGACCACGGCAACAACCCCGCCCTCAGCCGGCCCTACCTCGAGCTCGCCGCCCGCGTCGTCGAGACCTACCGCTCCGACCCGTCTGTCCTGATGTGGGGCCTGGCCAACGAGAGCATCTACTACGACTACTTCCAACGCGCCGCCGTCGCGATGCACCGGGCCGACCCGACCCGGCCCGTCTTCTTCGGCGGCGACCTCCGCATGGGCGTCGACATCCCCGGCGTCCAGGTCAACGACGAGCACTACCCCCGCGGCGGCGTCACCACCTGGGACGACCCCGGCGACATCCAGCCCGCCCCGACCGAAAAACCTCCCTTCGGCTGGCACTTCCCCACCGACCGCCCCGCCATCAGCTCCGAGTGGCTCCACCTCAACATCAACAACCGCGCCCAACTCCTCATGGACCCCGGCGTCGACGACTTCTGGGGCCTCTACGCCAAGGCCCACCAGGACTGGACCTGGCGCACCCCCCACTTCGTCGGCGGCTTCACCTTCCTCGCCGCCCCCTACCGCGACCTCAAAACCCGGACCCGGTGGCGCGGCTTCTTCGACGACCACCGCCGACCCACCCCCTACATCTGGCACATCCACAAGGCCAGCTCCCCCGTCCAACTCGACCGCGACTCACTCACCTGGAAGTTCAGCCCCGACCCCACCCACGTCCGGTTCACGCTGACCAACCGCTTCAACTTCACCAACCTCGACCGGCTCCGCTTCGTCGCCGCCCAGGGCGACAAGTCCTGGGCCGTCGACGTCGCCGCCGAGCCGCATCAGCAGACCGCCGAAATCGTCTTGCCCTGGGACACCGACGGCCCGGACCTGATCCTTACCGCCACCTGGCCCGACGGCCGCGAGGTCGACCGGTTCGTGATCGCCGACGCGCCCCGCTTCTTGCCCAAGCCCGACGTGTCCTCGACGGCCCGCGTCGCCGACGACTCGACCGACCGGGAACTCATCGTCGACACCGGCCGCGTCCGCTGGCACCTCGACCGCGAGACCGGCCTCATCCACCAGCTCGAGTCACGCGGCCAGGCCGTCGACGTCGCCGGCCCCCGCCTCACCGTCCGCGGCCACGGCCACCCCAACCCCGACGGAACCTACCCCAACATCGCCGAGCTCTGCCGCGGCTGGCAACTCGAAAAACTCGAAGTCCTCCGGGACAAAGGCCCCGTCGTCGTCGCCGCGACCGGCCGGTCCAACCACGCCGCCGGCACCCTCACCATGACCTTCTACTCGAGCCGCTTACAGATCGACTACGACTTCGAATGGACCTGGGACCTCGAGGGCCCGTTCAGCCTGTTCGACCGCGGCGTCGCCTTCACGCTGCCCCCCGCCTACGACACCCTCGTCTGGTCCCGCGACGCCCTCTGGACCGCCTACCCCGACGACCACATCGGCCGATCCCACGGCCGCGCCCCGGCCCGCGGCGAACCCCGCTGGGCCGAGCTCCGCGACGCCGCCGACCCCGACGCCACGCCCACCTGGCCCTGGTCTCAGGACCTCACCGGCCCGCCCGCCAGCGACGGCCAGGTCACCCGCGACTTCCGCGCCACCCGCATCCACTTCCACCACGGCGGCCTGATCGACGCCGCGGGGGCCGGCTTCTTTGCGGTGGCCGAAAACAATTCCGCCCTCTTCGCCGAGCCGCCCCAATACCTCCGCGCCCTCCCCGCCGCCGACACCGCCGGCCTCGACGCCCCCGAAGGCTCGTTCACCCTCCAGGTCAACGACTACTTCGAGGGCGGCAGCGACTTCCACTCCACCAAGTCCCTCTACGTCGAACGCCGAACCCTCCGCAAAGGCGACCGCCTCACCGGCAGCTCCACCTGGCGCTGGATCGAACCCGACTGACTCGGCTCAACCGGGGGCAGGGGCAGGGCCCCCGCCGCCCGCCGCGCAGGCGCGTGACTCAATCATGTAACCCGTGCGCCGAATCTTGGCCTTGATCCAGCACGTACGTGTCCCCCGCGTTGAACAGGTCGTCCAGCGTCCCCGCCCCGCGTCTGGCCGTCGCCTCGTCCACCTGCGCCGTGACCAGGTCTTCGTACACGTCCCGCTCTTCCCGGTAGAACACGCCCAACGGCTCGGGGAACTCGGGGAAGTGCAGCCGCGACAGCAGCATCGCCAGCAGCGGGTTCGTCTCGTCGTGGAAGATCAGGTCGTCCTCCTGGACCCCGGTCGATGACCCGAGTTGCACGACCTCGGGCCGATGGCCGACCAGCTGCAGACCCTTGTCGCGGTCCTTGCCGAAGACCATGGGCTTGCCGTGCTCGAGGTACAGCACCGAATCTTCGCGCGTGTCCTTGCCGGTGAGGTCCTCGAACGCGCCGTCGTTGAAGATGTTGCAGTTCTGGTAGATCTCGCAGAACGACGTGCCGGTGTGCTTGCTCGCTTCGGTGAGCACGTCCGTCAGCCCGCGGTCCTTGTCCGTCGACCGGGCAACAAACGTGGCCCCGGAAGCTAAGGCCACTTGAATGGGGTCGATCGGGAAGTCCAGCGACCCCATCGGCGTCGACTTGGTCTTCTTGCCCTGCTCGCTCGTCGGCGAGTACTGGCCCTTGGTCAGCCCGTAGATGCGGTTGTTGAACAGCAGGATGTTGACGTCCACGTTCCGCCGCAGGATGTGCATCATGTGGTTGCCGCCGATGGAGAACCCGTCCCCGTCGCCGGTCACCATCCACACGTCCAACTCGGGGTTGGCGAGTTTCAACCCCGTGACAAACCCGGGGGCCCGGCCGTGGATCGAGTGGAACCCGTAGGTGCTCATGTAGTACGGGAACCGCGACGAGCAGCCGATGCCGGAGATGAACACGGTGTTCTCCCGCGCGTGCCCCGTCTGGGCCACGACCCGCTGCACCGCGTTGAGGATGGCGTAGTCGCCGCAGCCCGGACACCAACGCACGTCCTGGTCGGAGGCGAAGTCTTTGGCTTTGAGTTGAGGGAGTTTAGTGACCATTGGGGCTTACCCACCACATGCGATCTTTGGGAGGATCGGAAAGTATTTCAATCTGCTCGGCCATAGCCACATCGATCATGTCGATACCACTGCCTTCCTGGGATCTGGGGTCTCGAGCCAGAACGAGCGTCCGCTTGTCCCCCGAGATGACCGCCTGATCTCGGCTACTCACGACGAACCGTCGCCCACTGGGATAATACACCGCGAAGGGCTGAAACGGTTCGGCTTTCATCACGTCGTACATTTCGTTGATGTTCAATCAACACCTACCTTTCG
>JBCBSA010000099.1:0-8605 GCA_039819425.1 Planctomycetota bacterium | reverse complement strand
CGTAGGTCGGCGGACGTTGCGAACCTTCGAACCACGCCTGGCACCGCTTGCTGACGATCAGCCCCACGGTGGGGCTCGACAGCGACAGACAGAGCGTCGGAAGGCTCGCCCAGCTGACAAACGTGGCCATCACCCCCCAAACCACTCCCATCGTGACGGTCCCGCTGACCACGCCGAGACGTTCGCCCACCATTTTTTGCCGGGTATCGGCTCGATGAAACCAGCCGTAATAAGACGCCAAACGAAAGGCGTGGAAAGGCGTCAGCCGCTTCTCCATCAACATCAGCCGCAACACCCCCGCCATGTCGCCCCCCTCCTTGGCCTGATAGTCGGCCATGTTCCGCTTCAGCACCTCCGCCCCGAGATGCTCGGCCAAGGCCTCGGGCGACCACCCGTCCACGTCCCGCAACCCGAGCCGGGTCCAATCGGCCTCTAAATCCCGGCGAAGCGCACGGGCTTGTTCCTCACCCGCCTGCGCCTGCATCCGCTCCACCCGGGCCAACGCCTCGCCCTCCAACGCCCACGTCTGCATCACCCGCGCGTAGGCGTTGGTCCCGCCGGCGACCTCGATGTCGCCGTGGACGCGCGCGACCCACGCCGCCAGGCCTTCGTCGGCGTCGACCAAAGCGCCCAAATCTTCCGAAGCCAACGCCTCGTCCAACACCCAGGCCAGGTCGTTCCGCTCGAGCTCGTGCATCAGCCGGGCCCGGTTCTTGGGGTCGTCAAAATCGCCCAACGCCTCGGGCGGAAACACCGGCAGGTAGCCGACCTCTTGGCGCTTGGTGAGTTGTCGATCCTCGTCCAAAGCCGCGGTCAGCCGACGCACCGCCTCTTCGGCGTGTTGCATCCGGCAAACCAGCCACCAGCCGACGTAGCCCATGCCCCGCGCCAAGGCCGCGTCGCCGGCGTCGGACCACAACGCCTCGCCCTCCTCCCACTCGCCGGCCTCGATCAAGATCAACACCCCCGCACGCCACGCCTCCGCGTCCCGGGACACGCCTAGCAAACCCGCCGCCCCCGCCTCCCGCACCGCCTCGACCGCCGCCTCCAACTCGATACGCCAGGCGTGCTCGCTGTAGGACAGGTCGCCGGAGTCGGAGTCCGGACCGCCGTCGGCGTCGTCGTCACCGGCGACCACGATCGTCCCCCAACGCATCGCCCGGAGAAACGTGAGCCGATCCCTCAGCGTCGGGTCCCCGGGCGGGTCTCTTGCTTCGAGTTCCTCGAACCAGTCGTCGAGCCGGTTCATCGCCCCGGGCGGGTCGCCGAAGAGCATCTCGACCCGGGCCGCATCCCCCGGCCGCCGCTCCCCCAACGCCTCGTCACCCAGCACCTTTACCAACCAGCCCCGGGCGGGTTCAGTTTCACGCTCCAACCGCGCATACTTCTCGGCAAACCGACCCAACACCTCCGCTCCGCCGGCACCGGCCCGCTGTACCAACCCGTAACGAACACACAACCGCTGCAACACCCACGGCTCATCCAACAGGCCCGAAAGTCTCAGCCATGTATCAATACGCAAACCTTCAACGGCGTCCCGATCCGCGGCCACCCCGGCATATAAAGCCGCCGAACGCCTGGCGTGACGGGCCGCCGATACCTGCGTACGCGGATGCCAGCCGCCAAAGTAGCGTTTCAAAACCACCGTCATGGCGATGTGCCCGAGCGATGAATACGGTGCCAACGACAGACCTCCATCGATATCCGCAAGCGCACGGACACCGTCAGCCAGGATCTGCCCGCGGTTAAACATAGCCACAGCCCGCACATCCGGCGGCGCACCGTCGTCATCGACCACGGCTGTGAAATCTCTCTTCGCTTCGATCAAACGGCCGGAATGTCGATATAGGATGGCACGATTGAATCGCGAGTTGGCCCGCGCATCCGTCGGCGCACCGTCGTCGTCGATCACGGCCGTGTAGTCTCTCTCCGCCTCGATCAAACGGCCGGAATTTCGATATAGGACGCCACGGTTGAACCGCGACTTGGCCCGCGCATCCGTCGGCGCACCGTCGTCGTCGATCACGGCCGTGTAGTCTCTCTCCGCCTCGATTAAACGGTCGGAATCTTGATACAGATTGCCACGGAAATTCCGCGCTACGGCCCGCACATCCGGCGAGGCCTCCGGGTCGCGGATGATCGCATCCAACCGGGCGAAGGGGTCGTTGGGGTCGGGATGGGCTGAACCGTCCTGCCTCATCAAAACATTCCAGCGGGCCGCATGCTTGTGACGCAACAACCCGACACTGGCACCAATGTTAACCGGCGGCGTGTCGCGAGGATGCGAATGATCGAGCCAAGGTGTGCGGCGGCGGGGCAAGCGGAGGTGAATCCATGAATCAACAAGCCCACGGCCCATGACCGTGGGCCCTGGAGTTCGCGCAGACCTCGCCGATATCGGCTCTGGGCGGCGCGGCTTCGGTTCCGCGGAGGTGGCCCTTGCGGCCCCGGAACCCGACGGTGCCGGGGGCAAGCGCGAAGAGAGGGTCGTCCCGGCCGTGACCGACGCTGCCCCCGCCCACGGGCACGTACGTCATCCTCAAAAACGACGCGCCCCGCCGGGACCGGGCCTCGATTTGCGCGGTGTCGACGACCATCGAGCGCGACCATCGCCGACGCGCGGCGGTCGTCCAGAGCGCAACGGGGGCTAGCCGCCGTCAAGAGGAAGGGAAAACAAAAAACAACCCACGGACTTGGGGTCCGCGGGTCGCGTAAGGGTTCGAACGGAAAGGTGAGTCAGGCCGAACGACGCCGCATCAGCATCAACGCCGAACCGAGGCCGAGCAACGCGACGGAGCCGGGCTCGGGCACGGTGACCGTGAAGCTCTGGAAGCGGTAGCCCTGCGATAGCGGTCCGAATTGGGTCACGACGTTGGTCACGGTGATGACGTCACCGGCCGAGAACGAAAGGTTCAGCGCTTCGGTGTTGATGGTCTGACCGGAGTTGTCGTCTTCGGTGAAGGTGACCGTCTCAGACTCCGAGGTGGCCGTGTTGGTAAACGTGACTTCGGAACTGCCGGGGAACTGGAACCCAACGACTTCATCGAGGGTGCCGGAGGCGTCGAAGCTGAGCGTGAAGTTTTCGCCGTCGTCAACCTGAAGGTCTGAAGCGTTGCCCGGGGAAGTGATCCCGGTACCGGTACTGGTCGACTCGAAGGTCGAAGTCGGGCTGCCGGTATCGAGGGTGAGCGTGACGCCGTCCACGGTGACGGACGGATTGACCGTGTTATCGATCACGCCCGACCCCCCACCGGTGGTGAAAAGACCGCTGGTCGTCGAGTCGCCGAACATCACGGTGATCGGGGACGCGGACGCTCCGCCGGCGAAGAGGGTCGAACACGCCGCAAGAGCCAAAGTCGATCTGAACATGGGGCCTCCTATTAAAAGATGCAGTTGCTGGTGACGGACGACGCTCCGCAATTAAAGTATTTTAATTAGCATAACCCGGGATATCGAGTTGTCAACCCCGGCGCGACGACTTTATCGAGCTGACACGCAGAAGCGGAAAACCCAGACCCTTGGGAGTCGTCGATCTCGGAGGGTCGAAGTTCTTTTCGACACCCCACGAACCGTTACATCGCGGCCCGGTGCAGGCGAGCCGCAAACCTGTGTATCCCAATTATCGGGGCTTCGATCGCGCGAAGCCAAGCTGCGTCTGCTGACATAAAGCAAAGCGGGCCCCGTCACGCGTCGAACTCGCAAAAGCCGACAGGCCACCGTTGGGCGGCCACTTGGCGATCGAGACCGAAAGCATGAGGGCAGAGAATTCAGGCCGACTCGCGGACGTGGACGCGGCGTCCCTGGAACTCGACGGTGCCCGGGGTAAGGGCGAACAGGGTGTCGTCCTTGCCGTGTCCCACGTTGAAGCCGGGCTTGAACTTGGTGCCGCACTGACGGACGATGATCGAGCCGGCCTTGGCGGTCTGGCCGCCGTAGAGCTTGATGCCGCGGAACTGGGGGTTAGAGTCTCGGCCGTTCTTGGTCGAGCCTTGTCCTTTTTTGTGGGCCATGGGGTAAGCCTGGGTTTTGGGTTTGGGAGAATGGTTCGAGCCCACCAGTTTAGCATCAATCGCGTCGTCTGGGCAAACACGGGGTTGCCGGGGCCGGCGGCGGCGGTACGCCGTATCCATGACGGCGTAGAGCCGGATCGGCTTGTCTTGTTGTGTTCCGGTCCGCGACGGCTTGCCTCGGGGAGCCCGGCGAGGATGTAACGCCGCGGACCGGGGATTCTCGGACGTATCAAGCCGGACCGTACGAATCACTTGCGTCGCGGTTCGGGCCCATTTAGACTAATTCATGCGGCGTATTGAACGGATCAACCGCCGACCGTCGCCGCCCTTGTTTGCCTCATGACTTCGAGTCTTGCCGTCCGGCGCCAGACTCCCGCCGCAAGTTCCAGCCCAAGTTTTGTGAAACGCTTCGGAGGCCTCGCCTTGTTCAAATCTGTATCCGCTGCCGTGCTCTTAGGTCTGTTTGTATCGACGATGCTGGGAACAGCGGGAGGTGCCTGGGCCCAAGCCCCGACGGCCGCCGATCAACTCGAAGAAGGCCTCGCCCAGTTCCAGTCCGGCGACCTGGCCCAGGCCAAAGAGACCCTCGAATCGGTCGACGCGGTCAGCCTCTCCAAAGAGCAGCGGCAGACCCTCTACTCGACCCTGACCGAGTTGGAAACACAGCTCGAAGCGGCCGCCCCCGCCTCCGCTTCGGAAGCCGACGCCCAACCCCAGGCCGCGCCCGCGGCCCCCGAAACCGACCCCCAAGCCACCGGTGATACCGCCCCCGCCCCGACCCCCGCAGCGGTCCTGGCTCAGGCCGACGCCGCGGCCCAGACCGATCCGGGCTCTGCGATCGCCCTGTACACCGGCCTGATCGAAGACGGCGGCGAAGCCGGTGAGACCGCCAAGGCCCGTCTTGCCGACCTGCTGCGGCAGATGAACACCGACCTCACGCAGGCCAAGCGCACCCTGGACTCGGCCGAGGCCGACCTGGGTGCGGGCCGGCTGGACGACGCGGAGACGAAGTTCGCCGCGGTCAGCGCCGCGGGCGTGGACCTGGGCTGGTTCGACGAGCAGCGGATCGCCCGCGGCACCGAGCGGATCGCCGAGGCCCGCCGCGCCGCCGGGCGCGTCGCCCAAGCCGCCGAGCCCGTCGATCCCGCCCCGCAGGGGCAAACCGCCGCCGCCACCCCGGCGGTCGCCGCGGCCTCCTCGGCCGCGACCGCCGACCTCTTCGCCGAGGCCCGCCGCGCGATGGCCATGGAGTTCTACGCCGACGCCCGCGACGCCAAGGCCCAGGGCTACAACGACATCGCCCTCACCCTGCTGACCCGGGCCGAGGAGCTCGACCCCGACAACCCCGAGATCGCCAACGCCCTGATCGCGGCGAACAACGCCAACAACGGGGCCCAGCCCCAGCTCGACGCCGCCGTCGACAACTTCGCCATCCGCCGACAGGCCGCGCAGAACGCCTACGACGAGGCCATGAACGACGCCCGGGCCGCCCTCGAGCGTGGCGATTTCCAGGCCGCCGGCGAAGACGTCGCCCGGGCCAAGGCCACCATCGACCAGAACCAGGAGCTCTTCAGCGTCGGCGAAGCCCGCAGCCTCCGCGACGCGGCGACCGAGCTGTCGGTGACCGTCGAGACCGCGCAACGCGAAGCGGCGATCCGCGACTTCGAGCAGGCCCGCCGCGACCAGGAATCCGACGAGAAGGCCGCCCTCAAGGAAGCCCGCCGCCAACGCGAACGCGAAGTCCGCACGCTCATCAAGGAGGCCCGCGAGCTCCAGAAAGAGATGAAGTACGACGAGGCGCTGCTGCTCCTCGACCAGGCCCTCTTCAAGGAACCCACGAACTTCACCGCCGAGCTGCTCAAGGAGATCATCGAGGACTCCCGCGTCGCCGTGACCCACCGCAAGCTCGACCGCATCCGCAACGTCCAGGGTGCCCTCAATAGCCTGGCCACCCTCGAAGCCACCACCCCGTACCAGGACATCATCACCTACCCCGAAGACTGGCCCGAGCTGTCGACCGACCGCATCCGCGGCCTCGACGACACCGGCGGCGAATCCGAGGCCAACCGCGAGACCGCCCTCCTGCTCAAGCGCACCGTCCCGATCAACTTCGACGCCAACCCGCTCGAGTCCGTCATCGACTTCATCCGCGAGACGACCAGCGCCAACATCTTCGTCAACTGGCCCGCCCTCATCGAGGGCGCCGGCATCGAGCAGGACGCCCCCATCACGCTCCAGCTCAACAACGTCCCCGCCGACCGCGCCCTCGAGCTCGTGCTCCAGCAGGCCTCCTCCCAGAGCTTCCTCGACAACCCCATCACCTTCTCCATCATCGAGGGGGTCGTCACGATCTCCACGGCCGAAGACCTCCAACGCTCCTCCGAGCTCCGCGTCTACGACATCCGCGACCTGCTCGTGCAGGTCCCCAACTTCACCGACGCCCCCGAGTTCGACCTCACCGAAGCCCTGTCCAACACCAACTCCGGCGGCGGCGGCGGGGGCGGCGGAGGAGGCGGAGGCGGAGGTATCTTCGGCGACACCGACGACGAGGACGACGAAGAGGAAATCACCCGCGAAGAGCTGATCGAGCAGATCACCGAACTCATCCAGGAAACCGTCGGCACCATCGAAGAGTGGGAAGACCAAGAATCCACCGTCCGCGAGCTCAACAGCAACCTCATCATCAAGACCACCCCCGACAACCACCGCCAGGTCTTCCGGCTGCTCGAACAGCTCCGCGAAACCCGGGCCATCCAGATCTCCGTCGAGGCCCGCTTCCTCCTGGTCGACTCCAACTTCCTCGACCAGACCCTCCTCGACATCGACGTCGCCTGGGTCGGCAGCGCCGACGGCGGGCTGGTCCCCGACCCCTTCGATTCCGACGGCCTCGGGATCGTCCAAGGCGGCGGCTTCTCCCCCATCCTCGGCTCCCAGGGCTCTGCGGGCAACGCGTCCTCCCCGGGCACAGACCTCTCGTTTTCCGAATTCTTCGACGACCTGGGCGGGGTCAACCCCGCCCTCAGCCTCGGCGTCAGCTTCATCGACGACCTGTCGGTCAACTTCCTCGTCGAGTCCACGCTCGGCCAGGCCAACTCGACCTCGCTGACCGCCCCCCGCGTCACCTTCTTCAACGGCCAACGCGCCTACGTCGTCGTCGCCCAGCAGGTCGCCTTCGTCTCCGACCTCGAACCCATCCCCGACGCCGTCGGCTTCGACGTCACCATCTCCGTCACCCAGTCCGGCGTCGTCCTCGACGTCGAGGGCACCATCTCCGCCGACCGGCGCTACGTGACGCTTACCCTCCGGCCCAGCCTCGCCGACATCGCCGCGATCGAAGAGTTCGATGTCATCGGCTCCACCGACGACGACGACGACGACGACGACGACGATTCGCCCGTCGACGCGATCGACCTCGACGGCGACGGGATCCCCGACGTCTTCACCATCTTCGACGACACCTTCACCGGCTCGATCCAACTCCCCACCCTCGACATCACCTCCGTCCGTGCCACCGTCAGCGTCCCCGACCGCGGCACCCTCCTCCTCGGCGGACAACGCCTCGTCGAAGAACTCGAGATCGAGTCCGGCGTCCCCGTCCTCTCCAAGCTCCCGATCCTCAACCGGCTCTTCACCAACACCAGCAAGATCGAGGACGAGTCCACCCTCCTGATCCTCGTCAAGCCCACCATCATCATCCAGAACGAACGCGAAGAGCAAAACTTCCCGGGCATCACCGACCGCCTCGAAGAGCTCCAGCAGTAAACGACCTCAAAGCCGGCGGAGCATGCCCGTCGGCCTCCAAACCGTTCCCCCCCAAGCCGCCCCACCCGGGGCGGTTTTTTTATCCTTGCTTCTCCCGTCCGCCCCACTCCAGCAACGCCAACACCCCCAACACCGCCGCCGACTGACCCGCCACCAAGCCCGCCTGCCACCCCTCGAGCCTCCCCAGCATCACACCGCCCAGCCCCGTCGCCACCGTCGCCAGCAGGATGACCCCCAGCGTCGCCCGCACGCTCAGCCCCCGGCGGCGTAGCCGGTGCGAGAAATGGTTGTGGTCTCCCCGCAGCGGGCTCTGCCCCCGCGATACCCGGATCAGGGTCACCGACACGAAGTCGTACAGCGGCACCGCCAACACCAACACCGGCATCAACACCCCGAACCACGCCCCCCCGGAAACCGACCCCGCCGCGGCCAAAGCCCCTTCCGGAGGTGCCACGTACGTCGTGCGCACCGAGATCACCGCCAGCAAAAGCCCCACCACCAGCGACCCCCCGTCTCCCAGGTACAGCCGGGCCGGCGGAAGGTTGAACACCAAAAACCCCGCCAACGCCCCGCACAACAGCGCCGCCAACGCCGCCACGAACCACTGCCCCCCGATCAGCGTCGCCGCCAGGTACAGCCCCCCCGCCACCAGCCCCACCCCCGCCGCCAGCCCGTCCATGTTGTCCAGAAAGTTCATCGCGTTCGTCACCACCACCACCCACGCCACGCTCACCGCAAACATCGCCGCCCACCCCACCCCCGGAACCGAAGCCCACGCTGTCTCGGTGTGGGCCCCGCCACCCAACGCCGCCGCATCATCCCCCGCCAAAAAC
>JBCBSA010000098.1:0-8622 GCA_039819425.1 Planctomycetota bacterium | reverse complement strand
CTCGGCCAACAACGAAAACAGCCGCGTCCGCCGCTCGTCGTCGAGGTGCGCGATCGTGTACGCCGTCTCCTCCGGCGCCAGCTCACGCAGGAAACCGCCCACCGCCGACCCGTCGGCCGCGTCCACCCGATCGCTCAGCTCCAGCACCGGATCAAACGGCTGCGTCGGCAACACCACGGCGGTTCTCCACCCCCGGAATATGGTTTGTCCCGCTCTCGACGCCACGGTTCATCCGCTCCGCCATCGCCGACAAGTCCCCCGACGTCGGATCAAACCGCAGCGGCGTCACCGTCACGTACCGCTCGAACAGCAGCCCCACGTCCGTCCCCGCCTCCTTTTCCGAGAACGTCATCGGGTTGGACACCCGGTACGTCTCCCGGCCCTCGTCGTCCTCGCCCCGCTCGTACTCGATCACCATCTTCGTCATCGACAGCGGCGCGACCCGCAGCCCCCGCGGCTCGGCCCCGCCGTCCAGCACCGGCACGTTGAGGTTCACCAGGTCTCGCTTGCCCATCGGCTCGGCCAACACCGCTTCGATCGCCCGCCGGGCGTGGCCCGCCGCGCGGGCCCAGTGGTCGTGACGCCAGTCCCCGATGTGCAGGCTCACCGCGATCGCCGGCACCCCGGAAAACGTCGCCTCCCGCGCCGCCCCCACCGTCCCCGAATACAGCACGTTCACCCCCACGTTCGCCCCGCTGTTCATCCCGCTGACCACCAAGTCGAAAGGCTGATCGAACAGCGTGTGCAGCCCCAGCTTCACGCAGTCCGCCGGCCGGCCGTGCACCGCAAAGCCCGCGTCTCGCCGCTCGACCGCGACCGGCCGGTGAAACGTCACCGCGTGGCTCGTCGCCGACTGCACCCGCGACGGCGCCACGACGTGGACGTCCCCCAACGGATCGATCGCCTCGCGCAGCGCCAAAATCCCGGGGGCGTCGATCCCGTCGTCGTTGGTCAGCAAAATCCGCATCGGCGGATTGTAACGCCGTCTTCCGTTCAGACTTTTTCGAGCTTCGTCACCCGCCCGCCGACGATCCACTCGGTCACGATGACGTTGCCGTCGCGGTCGACCGCGATCCCGGGGGGGCTGCGGGACACGCCGGGGCGGACGTGCGGGGTGCCGGCCACGTTGGGCCAACCCTCAGGCGCCTGCGGCGGCCACCACCCGTTCGGATCGGCGTTCGGCTTGACGTCGGGGTGGCTGCCCACGTCGGCCACGAGTTCGAGGTCCGGCGTGATGACCTTGATCCCCGAGAACAGCTCGGCCACGTACACCAGCCCGCCGTGGAACGCGAAGCTCGTCGGGCTGTGGCACAGCTGCTGCTTGTGACGCAGGATCATTCCCTCGCCGTCGCAGACCACGACGCGGTGGTTCGCCCGGTCGGTGATCCACAGCTCGCCCTCGGGCGAGAACGCCAGGCCGTGAGGCTGGGCGAACGGCAGCCCCGTCTCCGAGCCGTCGATTCGGCTGAGGTACGTGCCGTCCGCGGCGTAGCGGTAGACGTATCGCCCCGACCCGTACCCATCGCCGACCCAGATGTCACCGTTGGCGGGGTTCTTGTCGGCCCACGTTGGGATGAACTTCCGCCCCTCGCCCAACGCTTCGTCGGGCGGCGGAGCGAGCCGCTGCAACAGTTCCCCGTCGACCGTCGTCTTGCAGATTTCGCACGACTCCTGATCGACCAGCCAGAAACGCTCCTCGCCGTCTTCTTCGATCAGCCGCAGGCCGTGGGCTCCGACGAAGCGGTCGCCCCAGTGCCCGACGAGCTTCCCGCCCGCGTCGTAGAACAGCACCCCCGGCACACCCTGTGCGAACACCACAACCCTTCCGTCCCGCAGCACCGCCGCCGCGTGCGTCCGGCCGTTGTTTCGATTCGGCGGCGTGTCGGGCAGCTGGGCCCAGTTGTCGTGCCAACGGTACGTGTGGTCGCCTGCGCCGATCTGCATACGGAGTCTCCGGGTGTGTAGGAACTCCGATGATATTGAAAAGCGTTTGAGTCAGTGCGGGCTCGGCAGCGGTATCGTCTCGCCCGGCTCGAGCTCACACGCCCCCGTGATCACGTCCCGCACCACGCCCGCCACCACCAGCGGGTCCAGCGAGTTGGCTTCGGGGATCGCCTTGGTCGAGAAGTTCGCCCGCAGCATCGGCGTCTCGATCGCTCCCGGCGCGACCGCCGCCGCCCGGACGTTGATCCTCGCCCCCTCGTCGGCCGTCGCCTTCGTGAACAGGTTTACGCCCGCTTTCGCCGCCGCGTACACGTTGAACCCCTTGAACGGGTCGATGCTCGCCATCGACGAGACGTTGCAGATGACTCCACCTCCCGAGTCTTTTTGCGACTTGAAGATCGGCCACAGCGCCCGGGTCATGTAGATCACCGACTTGAGGTTTACGTCGAGCGCGTCGTCGATGACCTCGTTGGTGATCCGGTCGATCGGCTGCAGCGGGGCCGAGCCCGCGACGTTCGCCGCCGCGTCGATCCGGCCGTACTTCTCGTGGACTCCCTTGACCAAAGCATCGACCGCGTCGGGGTCGCTCACGTCCGTCGGCCGAACAAACGTCTCGGCCTCGGGCGTGCCCTCCTCCCGGACGTACTCGGCGGTCTCGTGCAGCTTCGCCTCGGTGCGGGCGACCAGCACGACCGCGTACCCCGCATCGGCCAACAGCAACGCCGTGTCCCGCCCCACACCGCTGCCGGCCCCGGTCACGATCGCCACTTTCTTGTCAGACGTCTCAGCCATGCGAACCTTTCCTGGTGTTTCCTCACGCCGGCGAGTCTCGCGGCCGACGGGTGCACGAGAGGGTAGGCGGCGGCGTACCATGCGGCCATGTTCTCCCCCGCCGGCTCGTTCCGCCTCTTCGGCTTCCGCGGCATCGACGTGTTCGTCCACTGGTCGTGGTTCGTCGCCGCCTATTTCATCTTCCAGTGGACCGGCGGGAGCGGCTTCGGCGACCTGGTCAACTTCCTGGCGATCTACGGCTCGCTGTTCGGTATCGTCGTGCTGCACGAATACGGCCACGCGCTGGCCTGCCGATCCGTCGGCGGCGAAGCCAAACACATCGTCCTCTGGCCGCTGGGCGGGGTCGCCTTCGTCCAGCCGCCGCCGCGGCCCGGCGCGGTCCTGTGGTCCATCGCCGCCGGGCCGCTGGTCAACGTCGCCCTCGCCCCGCTGTTGTTTTTTCTGGCCGTGTCAAACGTCGGGGCGTGGCAGGCCTACTTCTTCCTGATGTTCCAGATCAACCTGGCGCTTTTGGTTTTCAACCTGATGCCGATCTATCCGCTGGACGGCGGGCAGATCGTGCAGTCGATCCTGTGGTTCTTCGTGGGCCGGGCCAAGAGCCTGCAGATCACCGCGGGGCTGGGCTTGGCGGTGGCGGCGTTTGCGTTCCTCGCGGCGATCCTGGGGGTGTCGGACACGATCCCGCTCCTGCGGTTCGTCAGCCCGCTGATGCTGATCCTGCTCTCGGCGTTCGTCGCGTGGCAGGCGTGGAACGGCTACCGCGTGGCCAAGGTGATGGCGAAGATGGAGGCCGTCGAACGAGACAGCCTGCAGCGCGCGATGCGGCGGGCGTCGCAGATGACGACGACGCCACGCGACTGATCGCGGCGTGACTCATCAGTCCGCGAACGTGTCGGGGATCGACTCGAACTGCGTCAGCGACTCGATCGGCTGCCGCTCGCGCACGACGTGGGCCTTGCCGTCGATCAGCAGCACTTCGGCGGCGATGCGGCGGGAGTTGTAGTTGCTCGACATCGCCATGCCGTAGGCGCCCGCGTCGTGCATCACGACCAGGTCGCCCGGCTCGGCCCGCGGCAGGCGACGCGTCGTCACGGTGCCGTCCTCGTCCTGCGTGAATACGTCGCAGGACTCGCACAACGGCCCGGCCACGATCACGTCTTCGGTTTCGTCGGGCAGTTCGCCATCGGGCCGGTGGACCGACAGGTGGTGGTAAGCCCCGTAAAACGCCGGGCGGACCAGATCGTTGAAGCCGGTGTCGAGCACGAGGTAGCGGTTTTGCCCGGTCTGCTTGACGCTGCGCACCTCGGCGACCAACGAGCCTGCCTCGGCAACGAGATACCGCCCCGGCTCGACCTCGAGGTGGATGTCGTTGCCCGTCAGCTCGGCGATGGATTGTCGTGCTTCGTCCCAGACCCGGTGATACCGGCCGAGGTCGATGCGGTCGGGCTGGTCCTTTCGGTAGGGGATCGGCAGCCCGCCGCCGGCGGAGATCACCGACAGGGTGTCGGCGTGCTCGGCGAAGGTGCGGGCGGCGTCGACCATGGCCCCGGCGACCTGCGAAAGGTGCTCGAAGTCGGCGCCCGAGCCGATGTGCATGTGCAGGCCGCGGACGGTGAGGCCGTGCTGCTTGGCGGCGGCGAGGCAGTCGGCGACCTGGGTGTGCCAGATGCCGTGCTTGGAGGACTCGCCGCCGGTGTTGACCTTCTGGGAGTGGCCGTGCCCGAAGCCGGGGTTGATGCGGAGGGTGATGGGGACGTCGATGCGGGGCCCGCCGTCGGGCGGGTCGGCGAGTTGGCCGATCATGTCGGGGCTGCCGACGTTCACGGGGATCGCGTGCTCTCGGATCATCGCCAGGGCGTCGTCGTCGAAGAGGTCGGCGGTGTAGACCACGTCGTCGCTGCCGAGTTCGTAGCCGGCGAGCTTAGCGCGGTGGAGTTCGCCGGCGGTGACGGCGTCGACCTTGACGCCGTGCTTGCGCATGAGGGCGAGGACGGCGAGGTTGCTGTTGGCCTTCTGGGCGTAGCGGACGGCGTCGAACGCGGCGAGCTCGGCGATGCGGGTCTCGATCGTGGCGGCGTCGTAGACCCACGTCGGGGTGCCGTGGGCCGCGGCGATCGCGGCGGGGTCGAACGACAGGGCGGTGGGCGAGAGGACGGGGGGGGGGGAGGTATTCACGGGAGGTCTCGGGGGAAGATCAACAGCTGCCGCGGGATTTTACCGACACGGCTCCGGGTCATTGACCCGGGGCTAAATGACCTTGCGGGTCATGGCACGTCGCATGTCGCGTTCGGCTTCTTTTTTGCGCAGGTCCTGACGTTTGTCTTGTTGTTTTTTGCCGACGCCGACGCCGATCTCGAGCTTCGCCATGCCGTTCTTGAAGTAGAGGGCGAGCGGGACGATGGTGACGCCCTTGGCGGTGGTCTTGCCGAAGAGGTTGCGGATCTCGCGCTTGTGGGCGAGGAGGGTGCGGACGCGTTTGGGTTCGTGTTGGATCGGCCCGGCTTGGGGGTAATGCGCAATATCGACGTTGTGTAATTCCAAGGTCATCTTCCGGGGGTCGACGGCGACGTAGCCCTCGGCGAGGGAGACGTGGCTGTGGCGGACGGACTTGACCTCGGTGCCCAGGAGGCGGATGCCGACCTCGAGCTTGTCGCTGAGGTGGTAGTCGTGGGTGGCCCGGCGGTTGACGATGCGGGGCGCAAAGTTCTGAGGTTTTTTGGGCTTGCGGGCCATGGCGGACCGGGCATCGTAACCCAATCCGCTAGCGGCGAACGGCGTGAGGCGGCTCCGGGGCATTGACCCGGGGCTCGATGGAGCGACGGCCTGGAGTCAACGCTTGTCTTTTTCCACGAAGGCGTAGGCGTTGTGGTTGTGGATCGACTCGAAGTTCTCGGAGTTGACCTGGAACCAGGCGATGCGCGGCTCGGCGTCGAGGGCGATCGCCAGGTCGCGGACGATGTCCTCGACGAACTTGGGGTGGTCGTAGGCGTCTTCGGTGACGAACTTCTCGTCGGGGCGTTTGAGCACGGCGAAGACCTGGGTGCTCGCACAGGTCTCGACGATCCGGAACAGCTCCTCGATCCACATCGTCTGGCCCTCGACGAAGCGGACCTTCGCCTCCATCACGCAGCGCTGGTTGTGCGCCCCGTACTCGGAGATCTCCTTGGAGCAGGGGCAGAGGCTGGTGGCGGGGACCTTGATGCCCATGATGAAGTCGTCGTGGCTGTTGCTGGCGCACTCGAAGCTGACCTCGATGTCGAGCTTGCCGGGCATCTTGGTGACGGGGGCCTTCTTGTCGATGAAGTACGGGAAGTTCAGCTCGAGGTGGGCTTCTTCCGCTTCGAGGCGTTCACGCATGTGTTTGCAGACGTCGACGATGTCCTGGGAGCTGATGGCCTCGTGGTGGGTGTTGAGGATCTCGAGGAAGCGGGACATGTGGGTGCCCTTCTGGTGGTGGGGCAGGGCGACGTACATGTTGACGGTGGCGACGGTGGACTGGCGGCCGCCGTCGGGGGTGTCGAGGGTGATGGGGTAGCGGATGTCCTTGACGCCGACCTTGTCGATGGCGACGTTGCGGCGGTCGGCCGAGCCCTGGACGTCGGGCATGGCCTCGGCCGCGGGATTGGGGGTGCTCATCCCGGGGGCGGGGGCGGAGGGAGAGGGTTGGGCCAGCGTCGGGCTGTCGGTCATGACCAGGCTCGGTTGGGGGATCGGTTGGCAGATTGAAGCGGTGCTACCGATCGTAGGCGGGGCGTTGGTGCCTAGCAACGGGCTGAACCAAAGGGTTAGGGCAGAGCCCGGGGTGAGACCTATCATGCGGCGATGAAGCTGTACACCAAACGCGGCGACGCCGGCCAGACCGACCTCTACGGCGGTGCACGCGTGGCCAAGGACGACCTGCGTGTCGAGGCCTACGGCACGGTCGACGAGCTCAACAGCGTGCTGGGGCTGGTGATCTCGACGGGCGGGCCGGCGGAGGTGGTCGGGCCGCTGGAGTCGATCCAGAGCCGGCTGTTCGAGATCGGGGCGGACCTGGCGACGCCGCGCGGTGAACTCGACGAAGACGGGCACGAAGTCGGCCGGGGGTCGACGGTGCCGCGGGTGGGTTCGGTGCAGGTCGAGGAGCTGGAGGGGTGGATCGACGCGGCGAGCGACGCGGTGGAGCCGATGACGCACTTCGTGTTGCCGGGGGGGACGGAGCTGGCGGCGCGGCTGCACGTGGCGCGGACGGTGTGCCGGCGGGCGGAGCGGCTGTGCGTGTCGTTGTCGAGCCATGAGGGGATCGGCGACGACGTCGTGGTGTATCTGAACCGCCTGAGTGATCTGTTCTTTGCGTTGGCGCGGCGGGCCAACGCGTCGGCGGGCGTGCCGGACATCCCGTGGATCGCCCCCGCCCCCGGAAGTGTGCATTGATGGCGGCGTTCCGGCCGCGGGTGAAACACGTGATGTGGGCGACCGGAACTTTGGTGTGCTTGATCGGGGTGATGATCCCGGCGTGCGGGCCGCTGCAGGTTGCGGTGTTGCCGTCGTTCGAGCGGCGGGGGGCCGACGCGTTGTTCCGGGTGGACGTGGGGGACGAGAAGCTGGTGGCGCTAACGATCGACGACGGCCCGTCGCGGCACACCGACGCGATCCTGGATGTTTTGGCCGAGCGGGACGCGACGGCGACGTTCTTCGTGCACTCGGACCACGTCCGGGCGTTGGGCGACGACGGGCCGCGGCTGCTGCGGCGGATCCTGGACGAGGGGCACGAGCTGGGGAATCACACCGCGGCGGACGTCCCGAGCGTGACGCTGAGCGAGGCGGAGTTCGCCGAGAGTTTTGGTGATGCCGATGCCTTGCTGCGGGAGCACGGCGTGGAGCCGCGGTGGTTCCGGGCGGCGGGGGGGACGTACACCGACGCGATGCTGCCGGTGGTGCGGGAGGCGGGATACGAGCCGGCGTTCGTGCTCGGGTCGTTCCTGCCGTGGGATACGTTTTTGTATCTGCCGACGACCTACGGGGCGCAGCTCGGGCGGGACGTGTTTCCGGGGGCGATCGTGGTCTTGCACGAGGGGCAGGGCCGGCACGCGGGGCGGGGGCCGCGGACGCTGAAGACGCTGCGGTGGTTTTTAGACCGGATGGAGCAGCGGGGGTACGAGGTCAGGACGTTGTCGGAGGTGGTCGAGGCCGAGTTAGTCGAGGGCGATGCCGGGTAGAGCGGCGGCGAGGTCGATGTGGACGCCGTCGGTGACGACGGGGCCCGGGGTGATTCCGGGGGCGCGGTGGTGGGCTTCGAGTTCGCGGACGACGTCGAGCATCGGCGGGTGCAGCGGGGCGGTGAATGTGATCGGTTTTTGCCGGATGGGGTGGTCGATGCGCAGCAGGGCGGCGTGCAGCGCAGGGGTTCCCATCAGCGGGGACTCGCCAGCGGCGGCCCGGGCGGCGGCGGCGGCTTCGATTTTTTGCCCCTCGGCCTTGGAGCGGGCGAAGTTCAAACTCGGCCGCGCTCCGGCGGCGAGAGGCGGAGTGACCAATTCCGGGGGGCCGACGGTTTCGCCGCCGTAGAGTTGGTCGCCGACGATGGGGAAGCCGTGGTAGGAGAGGTGGACGCGGATCTGGTGGGTGCGGCCGGACTTGAGCTCGCACTCGATCAGCGAGTAGCCGTGGTAGCGGCGGCGGACGCGGAAGTAGGTGAGCGATTCCTTGCCCGCGCCGTCGTGGCGGACGGCGTGGCCCTCGCGGATGGTGGGGTGTTTGCCCAGGGGCTGGTCGATCGCGCCGGACGGCGGGTCGGGGCAGCCGTGGACGAGGGCGAGGTAGCACTTGAGGTTGGTGCGGTCCTCGAACTGCTTGACGACCAACGCCCCGGCGTCGTCCACCGCCTCGACATGAACACCACCGGCG
>JBCBSA010000097.1:0-8640 GCA_039819425.1 Planctomycetota bacterium | reverse complement strand
CACCGCCTTCAAATCCGTCACCGTCGCCTTCCCCCGCCGCACCCCCGCCCGCCCCGGCGACCTCCTCACCTGGCACCTCCCGTCTGCCGCCATCCGCGCGAACCGCCTCCACACCCCCGCCTGCGACGACCTCGCCGCCGTCGCCGCCATGCTCAGCGCCTTCGAAGTCCTGACCAAATCACGCCAGCAAACTTCCGGGGGTACTTCTGGGGGCGCTTCCGGGGGCATTTCCGGGGGCGGGGGAGACGTTCGCCTCCTCTGCACCCGCGCCGAAGAGATCGGCTTCGTCGGTGCCATCGCCGCCTGCAAGTCCGGCCTCATCCCCCCCCAGGCCCGCCTCGTCGTCCTCGAAAACTCCAAAGCCTCCCCCGACGCCCCCCTCGGTGCCGGCCCCGTCGTCCGCGTCGGCGACCGCACCAGCACCTTCGACCCCGCCCTCACCGCCGCCGCCGCCCAAGCCGCCCAACACCTCGCCACGCAAGACCCCACCTTCCGCTGGCAACGCAAACTCATGACCGGCGGCACCTGCGAAGCCTCCGCCTACCAGGCCCTCGGCCACGCCGCCACCTGCCTCTGCCTCCCCCTCCACAACTACCACAACATGGACGAATCCCGCACCCGCATCGCCCCCGAGTCCATCCACCTCGACGACTACCACCACCTCATCCAACTCCTCGTTCATCTCCCCAGCACACTCGACGCCCCCGGAACCTCCGCCACCTCGTCCCCCCTCACCCAACGCCTCGACCACCTCTATTCCACCCACCGCCACCTCCTGACCTGACCCATCCCCCGAGGGTCCTCTCCGTTTAAGCCCCGCATCCCCCAGCCAACCCTATCCCCGCACCGCGCACCCCCTGCGCTCACCCGCATCCCTTGCGCACCACGAACCTGATTCATCTCCAAGCCACCCATGTCTCGCCAAGCCCGGCCCCACCGACCCACCCACGCAAGAACCCCAAAAACCTCCCAAAAACAAGCTTTTACGCCGATCTCCGAACCCGTCATACCTCGATTTTTTCCTTGGCACCCCCGTTGCGTTTCCTCGGACACACCCGGACCCCCGGAATCCTGAACCGCAGCCCATGCCGACCCCCGCCCCCCAAAACGCCGACACCCAGCTCAACTGGCTCGAGCTCGCCCGCCTCGCCGCCGCCGGCGAAGGCCACGCCGACCTCGCCCGCGGCGTCCGACGCCTCGCCGTCCTCGCCGCCGCCGTCCACCGCGGCCGCGCCGCCTCAACCCACCCCACCAACGTGATCTGTACCGCAGAGGAGAAAGAGGTTCAACGGGTCCACGGAAGGACCCCCCAGGCCCAGCCGACCAAGGACGGTCCGCGATGAACTACGGCCTGTACCTCTCCGCATCGGGCGTCCTGACGAATTCTTATCGTCAGGACGTCTTTGCCAACAACCTGGCGAACGTGAACACCGTCGGCTTCAAGCCCGACCTCCCCACCCTCACGCCCCGCCCCCCCGAAGCCGCCGAAGACCCCGCCCCCTTCGGCACCCCCAACGACCTGCTCGACCGACTCGGCGGCGGCGTCTACGTCGGCCCCCAACGTACCAGCTACGCCCCCGGCCCCATCGAACAGACCGGCCGACCCCTCGACGTCGCCCTCACCGACCGAAACAGCTTCTTCGCCGTCCAGACCACCAACCCCGACACCGGCGAAACCGCCGTCCGCCTCACCCGCGACGGCCGGCTCGCCGTCGACGGCCGGGGCCACGTCGTCACCGCCACCGGCCACCGCGTCCTCGGCCCCAACGACCAGCCCCTCTCCGTCGCCCCCAACGCCGAGCTCACCGTCACCGCCGACGGCCGACTCCAGCAAAACGGCGTCGACGTCGCCCGCCTCCAGGTCGCCGCCGTCGCCGACCCGCAAACCCTGACCAAACAAGGCCAAAACCTCTTCGCCTTCACCGGCTCCGATCCCCGCACCCCGAGCGCCAACCCCGTCCTCCGCGTCGGCGCCCTCGAGTCCTCCGGCACCAACGCCATCGCCACCATGATGCAGATCATGGCCGCCACCAAGGCCGCCTCCGGCAACGCCCGCCTCATCCAATACCACGACACCCTCATGGACCGCGCCATCAACACCTTCGGCCGCGTCGCCTAACCCCCGGAATTTCTCTCCACAGAAGCCCACGGTTTCAAACCGTGGGCCCCTCCCCGAAAGCCTCACCCCATGGCCGTCCTCGCCCTCCACTCCGCCGCCACCGGACTCAACGCGCTCTCCACCGAGCTCGACGTCATCGCCAACAACCTCGCCAACGTCAACACCACCGCCTTCAAGACCCAGCGCGTCAACTTCGAAGACCTCATCTACCAGATCAAAAAACAGCCCGGCATCGAAAACTCCAACGGCGACCAGAACCCCGCCGGCATCCAGGTCGGCCTCGGCACCAAGATCTCCAACACCCAGTACGACTTCCAGCTCGGCTCGGCCCTCGCCACCGGACGCGACCTCGACGTCTTCATCGAGGGCGACGGCTTCCTCGAAGTCGAGATCCTCACCGAGCAGGGCGGCGGCGTCGGCTACACCCGCGCCGGCAACCTCTTCACCAACCGCGACGGCGAACTCGTCCTCGGCAACTCCCAGGGACCCCGGCTCGCCGACGGCATCACCATCAGCGACGACGCCGTCAACGTCACCATCTCCGCCGACGGCACCGTCACCGAAACCCTCGGCGACGGCAGCTCCTCCGACGTCGGACAGCTCCAGCTCACCACCTTCGTCAACAAAGAAGGCCTCAAATCCGTCGGCGGCAACATCTACGTCGAAACCGAAGCCTCCGGACCGCCCATCTCCGGCAACCCCGGCGACGGCTCCCTCGGCACCCTCCTGCAGGGACACCTCGAAAACTCCAACGTCGACCCCGTCACCGAACTCGTCAGCCTCATCCGCACCCAACGCGCCTTCGAGCTGAACAGCCAGACCATCGAAGCCGCCGACGAAGTCCTCCAAGTGGTCGGCAACCTCCGGCGATAACGCCAATCCGGTTTAGCCGCAGATGAACACCGCTAAACGCAGATTCAGGAAAAAACACAACAAGCAAAAAACCATGTTTCCCTCGTGCCTTAAAAACCTGTGTTCATCGGCGTTCATTTGTGGCCCATTGACCTTGCTGCTGTCCACACACGCCAACGCCGACTCGATCCGCCTCCACGACCAGGCCGGCAGTTCCGCCGCCAACATCACCCTTGTTCAGATCGCCGAGCTCGAAGGCGAATACGCCCACTCTCTCGGCGACACCGTGGTCGGCCGCTTCGGCGAAACCCAGACCGAGCTGTCGATCCAACTCGCCACCGTCCGCCGCGTCCTCACCGAAGCCCACGTCAACTGGTCCGACCTCTCGCTCCGCGGCCGCTCGGTCTGCGTCGTGACCCGCCTCCGCGCCAAGCAACCGCCGCCTACCGAAACCACCGCCGCGCCGCCGCCGACGCCGCCCGCCGAGCCCGCTCGTGACCACGTCTCGGCCCCCAACTACGAGTTCGCCGTCCGCGACCCCGACGCCGGCCGCACCCTGAGCGACCGCCTCATCGATCGCCTCGTCGAGTTCGTCGGCGCCGACCCCGATGCCCTCGAAATCACCTTCCAGGGTGGCCCCGACGCCGCCGCCTGGCTCAACCGCAGCCTCGCCGTCGGCCACTTCGAGATCGACCCCCGCACCTCCTCGGGCCTCGGCCGCGTCCCGATCCAGGTCCGCCACCGGACACCCTCCGGCGAAACCCAGCAGACCGTCGTCACCGCCCGTGTCGTCCACCACCTCGAAGCCCTCGTCGCCGTCGCCCCCGTCCGCCGCGGCGACCTCTTCACCGAACGCAACGTCGCCCTCCGCCCCGTCCGCCTCACCAGCCAGCCGGGCCCCACCCTGGCCGACCTCGGCCTGGTCATCGGCCAGACCGCCGCCGCCGGACTCCGCGAAGGTGAACTCGTCCTCACCGACCACATCGCGCCCGACGTGCTGATCCGCCGCGGCGACCTGGTCACCGTCGAGTGCGTCAGCGGCGCCCTCAGCGTGAACTACGTGGGCCGAGCCACCGGCGACGGTGTCCTCGGCGACATCGTCGCGGTCCGCACCGCCCAGACCCGCGAAACCATCTACGCCACCGTCACCGGGGAACGCCAGGCTCGTATCGATATGCAAAAACAATCCCTAGAAAACCTTGCTTCATCGGGGGACAGACGTTGAAAGGACCCATACTCTTGTTCTCGATCCTGCTGCTTGGCTTCGGCTCGACCGCCCGCGCGTTCGGCCAGGAGTTGAGCTCGTCGCTCTACAACACCGGCGGCGCGTTGTTCGCCGACCCCTTCGCCGAGGCGATCCCCGATCCCGCCGCCGCCGTGCCGGGGACGCAGACCGACCAGCGACTCTTGTCTCCCGCGCTCGCCGCCGCCAGCTTCTCCGCCGTAGCCGCCCCCGCCCCACGCACCTTCGCCGTCCACGACATGGTCACCATCATCGTGCGCGAGGAAACCCAGACGAGCTTCACCGCCACCCTCGAGACCGAGAAAGAATCGATTTTTGAAGGAGAAATCGCCGAATTCCCGCGGCTAACCCTCAGCGACCTGGTCGATTTTCAGATCGTCCCTAACACCTTCCCCGACGGGATCGTGGCCGTCGACGTGACCGGCGGCAGCGAGTTCGAGGGCGAAGGCGATTACGAGAATCAGCAGACCCTGATCGCCCGTCTTCAGGCGACGATCATCGACGTCAAGCCCAACGGCAGCGTCGTGCTCGAAGCCCGAAAATCGATCCGCAGCGACGAGGAGCACTACACCCTCGTGGCCACCGGGATCTGTCGGGTAGACGACATCACGCCGGACAACCACATCCTCTCGACTCAGATCGCCGACCTCTACATCGACAAGCAGCACGAGGGTCACCTCAAGAACGCCTCCGATAAAGGCTTCCTGACCGAAGTAATCGATTTCCTCTTTCCCTGGTAAAGCGAACCCATGAAGTTGAACTCGTCTTCCAGCTTGTTTGGTCTCATCGCTGGCCTCACGCTCGCGGCGGCCGGCGGCCCGACGCTGTGGGCACTCGAAGTCGGCAGCGTGGTCCGCATCAAGGGCTCGGAGACCTCGACGCTCGTCGGGATGGGCCTGGTGGTAGGCCTCGACGGCACCGGGGACGGCGGCGATTTTGCCCCGGCGCACCGGCCGCTCGCCGAGGTGATCTCGAGGCTGATCGACGACCAGACGAGGCTTTTTGAGTTGGAAGACAGCGAGTCGGTCGCCTTGGTCGCGATCGAAGCGACGGTCCCCGCCGAGGGCGTGCGGGAAGGGGATCTACTCGATGTTTTCGTTTCTTGTGTCGGCCCGGCCGAATCGTTGGCGGGGGGGCGGTTGTTCCTTGTGCCTATGCTCGGCGAGCACCGCGACTCCGACGTGATGGCACTCGCACGTGGCGAGGTCAGACTCGAAGACCCTGCGTCGCCGCGGACGGGCAAGATCGAGGGCGGGGCGAAGATGACGCGGTCGGTCCGGGCCCGATTCATGGACCAGCGGGGCTACATCCAACTCGTCGTGAACGAGCCGAATGCGTCGTGGACCACCACCAAGAACCTCGCAGCTCTCATTAACGGCCTCGTGTCGCCCGACGGCCCCGACGCGGCCCGGGCGATCGACGCGAAAAACGTGTTTATCCGTGTCCCGGAATATGAACGCTCGAACCCGGCGTCCTTCATCGCCAACATCATGGAGGCCTATATCGATGGGGGCCAGGTCACGGGCTCTGCCCGAGTGGTGATCAACGAACGAACCGGTACGATCGTGATGTCGGGCGACGTCGAGGTCTCTCCCACGATCGTCAGCCACAACGGCTTGACCATCACGATGGTGAAGCCGGCCCCGCCCCCGGAAGACGTCAAGCCGGCGATCGTGAGCGAAGAGTTTGCGGCGATCGACCCCGCCAATCGCGGGGGGGCGCGTCTGGCGGACCTGTTGACTGCGTTCAATCAGCTCAAGGTCCCGGCTGCGGACCGGATCGCGATCGTGAAACAGATGCACGATGCGGGGCAGCTCCACGCGGAGCTGGTGATCCAATGAGCGCTCTGAATCCGCTTGGCACCGATTCCGTGTTCGCTGCCGGCTTTCCTGCGCCGCAGGTTCTTACACGTCCCGACGGCGAGTTTGACCGCCTGCTGTCTGAGCAACGCTCTTCGCCAAAAGCAGTGGAGAAAGGCTTGGAGGCGGCGGAAGAATTGGTGGCCACGGCGTTCATCCTGCCGGTGCTGAGTCAGGTCAGAAACGATCCGTTCAAGAGCGACTTGTTCGACGGCGGCCGGGCGGAGGCGGCCTTCGGTCAGCAGCTCGACGTGATCTTCGCCAACAACATCGCCCGCGCCGCCGACTTCGGCATCAGCGAGAAGCTGGTCGGACAGGCAGCCAACGCAACTCAACAGCCAGAGGAGCTCAACGTCCTTGGATAAGACCTTGCTGAATAACCTGAATCGGCTGGAGGCCGTGTTGACGCAGTCGGTCGAGCGGCAGGAACAGATGCTGTCGCTGCTCGAACGGAAGCGGGTGGCGCTGCGGTCGGGGGCGGACCGTGACATGACAGACCTGACCCGTTCGGAGAACGCGGTGCTGCAGACGATCAGCGAGCTGGAGAAGCAGCGGCTGACGCTGGTGGCGGAGTTGACGCGGGCGGTGGATCCGGGGGCGGCGGAGCCGATGCGGATGCGGGAGTTGGCCGAGCGGCTGCCCGAGCCGTTCCGCGGCCGGCTGCTGGTGACGCGGACGAAACTGGTCGAGGCGATCACCGCGGTGGCGGCGGAGACGTCGGTCGTGAAGCGGGCGAGCGAATCGCTGGTGCAGCACGTGAACGGGCTGATCCGCACGATCGGCGTGGTGTCGAACGGCGGGGCGGCGTACGGGCAGACGGGGCGCGTTGACACGCGGTCGGCGCGGGTGGGTTCGCTGAACCTGGTGGCGTAGGCCGGATTGAACCGGACGTGACGAACGAACCATGAGCATCAACGGCGCCCTCCAGATCGGCCGAACCGGACTCCTCGCCAGCCAGGCGGCGTTGGAGACGACCGGTAACAACCTCGCCAACCAGGCGACGCCGGGGTACAAGCGCCAGCGGGTCGAGCTGTCGGCGATCGGGGACCGGCGGATCTCGGCGGACAACTTCGTCGGCCAGGGCGTGCAGATCGAGTCGATCACGCGGGAGGTCAGCGAGGCGATCGAGTCGCGGCTGCGGTCGTCGATCGCCGACGAGGCGGGGGCGGCGGCGACGGCGGACCAGCTCTCGCGTCTCGAGGCGGTGCAGAACGAGCTGACCGGGCGGGACCTGACGACGCGGCTGGCCGAGTATTTCAACGCGTGGTCGCAGCTGACGACGAACCCGCAGGACCCGTCGCTGCGGACGCTGGTGACCGCGGAGGGCACGTCGCTGTCGGCGTTCTTCAACGACCTGCGCAGCGGGTACACGGATATCCAGAGCGAATCGACGACGGCGTTGGGCGAGGCGGTGACGTCGGCCGACAGCCTGCTGGACCGGATCGAGTCGGTGAACCGGTCGATCGCGACGCAGGAGGGGGCGGCGACGGGCGGGGCGTCGGCGCTGCGGGATCAGCGGGACCAGTTGCTGGCGGAGCTGGCGCAGTTTTTGGACGTGTCGACGGTGGAACAGAACAACGGGTCGATCGACGTGTTTGTCGGGTCGCGGCCCATCTTGTTGAATGGCGAGTCGCGGGGGTTGGAGCTGCGGACGCAGACGGTGGGCGGCGAGCAGGTCACGGAGATCGTGGTCGGCGCCGACGGCAGCGTGCTGGACGTATCCAGCGGTGAGCTGGGCGCACGCATCCAGTTCATCAACGGGGCGTTGCAAGATTCGATCGGGGCGCTCGACCAGATCGCGGCCCAGCTGATCTTCGAGACCAACCGCCTGCACAGCCAGGGCCAGGGCACGAGCCTCCTGTCACAGGCCACGGCAACCAACGCGGTGGAAGACACGACGGCGGCGCTCAACGACCTCACGCTGACCGGCCTGCCGTTCGCGGCGGGCAACGGGGCGTTCGAGGTCAGCGTCGTGTCGCAGGCGACCGGGCAGGCGACGACCACGGTCATCGATGTCGATCTGGACGGGATCGATCCCACCAACGACACGTCGCTGGATGATTTGGCGGCGGCGCTCGACGCGGTGGCGGGCGTGAGCGCGTCGGTGACGGCGACCGGAGAGCTGGACATCCGCAGCGACTCGGCGAACAACCGTTTGGCGTTCACCAACGACACGTCGGGCGTGCTGGCGGCGCTGGGGATCAACGGGTTCTTCACCGGCGACAACGCGTTCGACATCGGCGTGGACGCGACGCTGTTGTCCGACCCTTCGTTGCTGGCGGCGGGTCAGGAGCTGCTCACCGGGGACAACCGCAACGCGTTGGCGTTGGCGGGGCTGCGGGACGAGCCGTTGGCGGCGCTCAACGGGCTGTCGATCACCCGGGCGTGGTCGCGGGAGGTCGAAGAGGTCGGCACGCAGCTGGCGCAGGCCAACGACGACCGCGAGTCGTTCGGGGTGGTGCGGGAGAACTTGCAGTCGCGGCAGGCGGCGGTGTCGGGCGTCAACGCCGACGAAGAAACGATCAACCTTTTGACGTACCAGCGGGCGTACCAGGCCAGCGCCCGGT
>JBCBSA010000096.1:0-8644 GCA_039819425.1 Planctomycetota bacterium | reverse complement strand
CTGAGCGCTTCAGTGCCGCAGCGACACCATGCGTATGCGAGGCTTCACCGAACAACACGCCTGCTGGACCGCCGACGCGCTCCGCCCGATCGCGCCTCACGTGTTCACCAGCCGCCAACACCCCGTCTCCACGCCCCGCGACCTGCGCCCGCTGCTGAGCGACACGGTCGAGCGCGTCGTGATGTCGCGACAAGTCCACGGCAACGCGGTCACCCTGCCCGACCATCGCCCCGACGCCGCCGACGCCCACGTCTCCGACGACCCCGCTGTCGCCGTCGCCGTCAAGACCGCCGACTGCGTCCCGTTGCTGCTCGCCGCGGACGACGGCCGAGCCGTCGCCGCCGTCCACGCCGGCTGGCGCGGGCTCGACCCCGACGTCGGCGTTGTGGGCCGTGCCGCCCGGGCGCTGTATGAACTCGCCCAAGTCGAACCCCACCAAGTGGTCGCCGTGATCGGGCCGTGCATCAGCGGGGCACGCTACGAGGTCGGGCCCGAGGTCGGCGAACGCTTCGGGCCGCCGCACTCCGAAGCGCTCAGCCCCAGCCCGAGCGACGACGCCCGTCAACTCCTCGACCTCCGCGCCGTGGCCACCCGCCAACTGCTCGACGCCGGCCTCGCCCGTGCTTCGATCACCGTCGTGCCCGCCTGCACCTTCGACCAGCCGACACGCTGGTTCAGCTACCGCCGCGAAGGGCCCGGCGTCGGCCACCAATACGCCGCCATCGCCCCCCGTCCGCGCTGACGTAACCGCTCGGCTTGCTATCCTGTCCCCCGGCATGAACCCGATCACCATCCGCAGCCTCCGCAAGGAATTCGGCAAGACGGTCGCCGTCGACGGCATCGACCTCGACATCGCCGCCGGTCAGCTCTTCTTCCTCCTGGGCCCCTCGGGCTGCGGCAAGACCACCCTCCTGCGCATGATCGCCGGCTTCACCGACCCGACCTCCGGCTCGATCCGCTTCGGCGACGACGACGTCACCCACCTGCCGCCCAACAAACGCAACACCGGCATGGTCTTCCAGGGCTACGCCCTCTGGCCCCACATGACCGTCCGCCAGAACGTCGCCTTCGGCCTCGAGGTCCGCAAGGTCGCCAAGGCCGAGATCGACCAGCGCGTCGATGAAGCCCTCTCCTCGGTCCAACTCACCGTCCAGGCCGACCGCAAGATCAACCAGCTCTCCGGCGGCCAGCAGCAACGCGTCGCGCTGGCCCGCGCCCTGGTCATCAAGCCGACCGTGCTGCTGCTCGACGAGCCGCTGTCGAACCTCGACGCCAAGCTCCGCCTCGAGATGCGCCAATCCATCCGCGACATCTGCAAAGCCTCGGGCATCACCGGCGTCTACGTCACCCACGACCAGAAAGAAGCCCTGTCCATGGCCGACGGCGTCGCCGTCCTCAGCGCCGGCCGGGTCATGCAGGTCGGCCCCCCCCGGAATCTGTACGAGCGGCCGGCCAACCGCTTCGTCGCCGACTTCCTCGGCGAAACCAACTTCGTCGACGCCGAGGTCAAGGGCCGTGAGCCCAACGGCGGCGGCGAACTCGTCGTCCTCGACACCCCCATGGGCGTCCTCCGTTCGGCCGTCTTCCCCGACGAGCTCCCCGCCGCCGGCAACGTCACCTGCTCCATCCGCCCCGAAGCCATCCGTCTCACCCCCGGAAATGGTCACGCCGCGTCCGGGAGTACTAACACCTTCTCGGTCCGCCGAGCCCACACCGTCTACCTCGGGGAGATGGCCCAGTACCACCTCACCACCGACGGCGACGCCCGCCTCAAAGCCTTCGAGCTCAACCCCCGCTTCGTCGATCACGGAGACGCCGACGCCGCGGTGACCGCCGCGGTCGCCCCCGACGACGTCGTGATCCTCAAAGACTGACTCACCCCGCGGTACAACCCTCGGCCCCGAAAATGCCCTCGGGCCAAACGATGAAGCACCGCGGACTGGTGCGCGTTGGTGCGTGGGCCTGCTTGATCGATTGAACCCAACCGGAATCAGCTCGGTGCGATGCCGGACGTGCTGCGGACCACCAAACGTGTTTCGGTCTGGTATCGGCGTTCGCGGGGGCCTTCGGGAGAGACCGCGATCTGCGCCGCGAGCCTGCCGATCTCGTAGGGCCCCTGATCGACCGTGGTCAGTTGGAGGTTCCCCATACCAAAGACATCGTTGCCGTAGCCCACCACCGAAACGTCCCGCGGGACGTCCCGGCCGAGCTTGGCGAGTTCGCTGACGGCGTAGCGTGCCAAGTGATCGGTAGCGGTCACCACGGCGGTGAGCTCCGCGTGGCTTTTCAAGAATTCGGCGATCTCGCTGCAGCACCGGTCGTCGTGCGTCGTGAGCTCGAGCGTCGGCGGAGACGCCGGCTTCATCACGGCGAGGAAGGCGGCCCGGCGTGCCTTGTCCCAGTGGTGGTGGGCCCTGATGCCGATGTAGCCGATACGGCGGTGCCCCAGGTTTTGGAGATAGTCCATCACGCTACGCATCGCCGCTTCGTCGTCGCTGCCCACGAAGATCGCGCCGGCCTCTTCGGGGAGTTCGTCGTCGATGGTGACCACGGGGGTGCCTCGGGCCCCGAGCATCGTCAGGCGATCTTTGGCGCTCGTTTCGTGCAGCGGCCAGGAGATGATGGCGTCCACGCGCCGATCCTCGAGGCAGTTGATCCGCTCCAGCTCGCGGCGGGAAGAGTTCGTGGTGACCGGGCGGGGCGACTGTTTGGTTTCGAAGAACGGGGGCGGGGCCGGCTGGCTGTTTTCCCCGGTCGCCCAGGCTTCGTTGGTCACGCGGTCGGCGGTTTGATGCACCAGGGCGTGGGGCCACAGCACCAGAGGGACATGCTTGGATTCGAGCAGCTGGTCGTGAACGCCATAGATCAGGCCCGTCCAGTACGTGTCGTAGGGCGCCATGAAGGCGCCGATCGTTTGGGTCTTCCCCGTCTGGATGCCTTTGACCAGCAGGTTGGGACGCCACCCCATCTCGGCCGCGATTTTGTGGACACGCTCGCGGGTGGCGGGCGGGTATTCCGAGAGCCGCTTGCCGCCCAGGATACGCGACACCGACGTCAACGAGATCTTGGCTCGCTCGGCGATATCGATCAATCGGGGAGAATTTTTTTCCAAGGGCGACCCGTCAAATCTCACACCGAGGTGGATCCATCGGTTTGGCGCAAAATCAATGGCCGCGATCGGTGACGCGGGCTGATTTCGTTTTAGACTGAGGATTGTAGGCCAAATCAGGCCGCCGCACGCGTGGAAGACCGTGTCCCGCGACGTGCAGGGCAGTACGATCTCGTGACCACGTCAAGACCGCACAGCGGTATCCATGCGGGGTTTACTAAGCGGTATGTGACGACGGGGGCGGCCGGGTCAGTCGATCTTGTCGAAGGTCACGTCGTCGAGGAAGTAAGGCATGTCTTTGTGGTTGATGCGGAAGCCGACGCTGCCCGCGCCGGCGACGCCGGTGAAGTCGATCTCCATGTCGGCAGAGACTTTCACCCACTCGCCGGGCACGAGGCGGACGGGGGGTGAACTGAAAGTCCGGGTCCCCTCGGCCGCGGTGCGGACCATCATCTGGATCGAGCTGTCGACCTCGAACTCCGAGCCGGCGGGCTGCTGGACATAACCGGTGACGCGGTACGTGCCCGGGCCGTGGAGGTTGAGCAGGTCGGGGATGCGTTGGGTGAAGCTGTGCCAGGCCTTGGCGCGGGCGATCAGTTTGCCCGAGAGTTCGCCGCTGCGGACGACGTCGCGTTCGGGGACGACGCGGACGTCCCGGCCGTCGCCGGTGTACCAGCCTTCGGGGCCCAGCTCGAAATCGGGGTTGTGCAGCTCACGGATGATGAGCGGCACGTCCTGGGGCCGGTGGACCAACTCGGCTTCTCGGGGGTGGGAGAAGTACACGCCATCGGCGGGGGGTTGGTCGAGTCGCAGGCGGAAGCCCAGCGGCAGCTTCGCGCCGGGACGCGGCTTGATCAGGCCGTCTTCCAAGACCACCGGCGCTCGGCCGTCGATCGGCTCGAAGAACGCGTTGACGCCGCGCAGGCGGGCGCTCGACGAGGACGACGCGAGGCCGTCGGCCAGCTTGATGGCCGCGTCGGCCGAACGGAGCGCGCCCTGGATCTCGCCGGTGTAGGGGTTCACGGCGGCGAGCGACCTCTCGTCGGCCACGGCGGTCGGGCTCAGGTAGACCCGCTGGTCGTAGTCCCACGTCCGGGTGTCGACGGGTGTGGCGTGCGAGTTTTCCCAGCCGGCGACGATGCGCAGCAGGTTGAGGTCCACGCCGTAGGTGTGCGGCAGGCGCTCGAACTCCCGGGCGAAGGTGCCGTACGCAAAGAAGTTGCTGCCGCGGGCGGCGATCTCGCCGAACACCACGAGCTGCAGCGTGAAGCTGGGGTTTTTGGGGAACAGGTCGCCGGTGACGTTGCCCAGCAGGTGGAGCGGCCAGCCGGTGTCGGCGAGCTCTTGTTGGACGAGGAACTCCAGCGAGGGTTTTTCGCTGACCATCGCGTCGCCGCGGATGCCGTCCATCATCTCGGGGGTGACCGATTCGTAGGGGATGTCGGCGATGTACTGGCCCCAGTCGGCCCAGATCGAAGCCGGCTCGTGGATGATCTTGATGTCACGCCGCGGGAACTCGGCCTCGAGCGCGTCGTGCAGCCGATCGAGGAAGTGGTACCAGCCCTCTTGCAGCGTGGCGTAGTCGTAGGTCACGCCGGGGCGAGGCACGGCGGTGCGGTTTTCGTCGGGCGTGCCCGGCAGCCCGCGGTTCGACGCCCAGTTGAATTCTTTCCAGATCTCGGGCACGTCGAAGACGATCCCTTTGAACAAGTAGTTCTGTTCAGGCCGTTCCTGGGCCCTGACGTGGGCGACAATCGCCGCGACGTGTTCGTCGATCACTTCGTCACGCTGGTAGTCGGGGCAGGGCTCCCAGCGGGTGGCGTCGCGGTCGCCCCAGATCTGGAGCTGCGCGAGGTTGTGCGGGAACGGTTGGTTGGTGTTCGCCCAGGACTTCGTGGCCAACAGCTGGTTCTTGTAGGCCTCGTACACCCGGGGCGCGGCTTCGGCGAGCCGCTCGAACTCCGGCTCGTCGATCGCCCGCGGGATCATCGGGTGCAGCCGCATCGTGTAGGGCGCCGCTCGACGGGCGGCGGCCAGCTCGGCTTCGGTGAAGTCGCCCTTGACCGAGGCCTGGATCTGCTTGTGCGGGTCGTTGTAGTAAAACGACAGGTCGGCGCGGTGGGGGCCTTCGTAGTGGTCGTACTTCTCCCCGTGGTAGTTGTAGCGGTACCCCAGGCCGCGGGCCAGGCGGAGGATCGGTCCCGGCTGATCGTCGGGGCCGTCCCAGCCGATGCCGTGGATGTTCAGCCACGCGTACGGCAACGCGTCGGGCGTCTCGGCGGGCTCGGCCACCGCGGAGCCGGCAGACAGGCACGCGCACGAGCCAACCACCGCGACAAACAAGCGGCGGATATGTTTGGGCAAAACGCGAAGCGGGCGATGAGTCATAGGAAGCTCGGGGTCTTGGTGGGAGATGTTCAACGAAGACCGGGCACGACGTGGCCGTGGACTCAAGGCATGCGGTTCTGTTTGAGCCAGTCGAGGATGATCTCGACGGTGGTGAACGCGACGTTCGTGAACGTGTCGGCCCCGCCGTAGTAGATCGCCATGCGGCCGGTGTCTCCGTCGCACAGCGCGGCGCACGGGAACACGACGTTGTCGGTCTGGCCGGTGGTTTCGTAGGGCCGTTCGGGCTGGAGCACGTAGCCGTCGCCACGCATCAACACCCGATCGGGCTCGTCACGGTCGAGCAACGCGACGCCCATGCTGTAGACGTATCCGTTGCACATCTTCGTCACCGCGTGATAGAACAACAGCCACCCTTCGGTCGTCTCGATCGGCGCGGGCCCGGCGCCGATCTTGAGGTTCTGCCACCACCCCGGGCCGGACGCCCCCATCACGAACCGATGTCGGCCCCAGTGGACGAGGTCCGGGCTGCGGCTCAGGAAGATGTCGCCGAAGGGCGTGTGGCCCGAATCGCTGGGGCGGTTGAGCAGGAGGTAGTCGTCGCCGGTGCCGTCTTTGCGGGGGAATTTCTTGGGGAACAAGACCCCGTTGCGGTTGTAAGGGACGAAGGCATTTTCGAGCTGATGGAAGGTCTTGAAGTCGTCGGTGTAGCCCAGGCCGAGCGTCGGGCCGTGGAAGTCGTTGCACCAGATGACGAAGTACCGGCCGTCGATCTCGACGCAGCGCGGATCGTACTGGTAGCCGTAGTCTTCCGGGCCCGAAGCGACGGTGCCGTCTTGTTGGTGAAACCTGATGGGCTCGGATTCAAACGCCCACCGCAGCCCGTCGGCGCTGTGCCCGACGTGGAGGAACGGCAGGCCGTTGCGGCCGTCGTTGCGGAAGACGCCCACAAAGCCGCCGTCCTTCGCGACCACCGCGGAGTTAAACACCCGGTCGCCTCCCGGGAAGGGACGACGATCGATCACCGGGTTCTCGGAATACCGCCACAGCGGCTCGGAGTCGCCCGCGGGACGGTCCTGCCAGGGCAGGTTCGGCACCGGAGCGGTGAGCAACACAGGGGGCGTGCCCCTCGGGGACACACCGGGAACGTGAGACGGCTTCGAGCGGGATTGAAGAGTTGTCATGGCTTTGGGTTTCTTACAAACATTCCGGATTGGGAGCGAAACAGATCAAAAAACTCGCTTTAGCATGCCGTGCCGTGATGCGTCGAGTGCGTGTTGCGGCGTCGATCAGGCGTCAACGACAAGGCGGCCGGTCGGGGTCGAGTGAATCCAGCATCGATCGCATGACTTTGGTGGAACCAAGTGAGCCCGACGTCGAGACGTTCGCTCATTCCCTTGGCGGCGTGGGGGGTAAGTGATCGTTCGATGAAGAGCCAAAAAAACAATCCCTCATTCAACGACAGCCGCTCGGCTCGGTACCCGCACGCATTCAGGACAAACCGGCGTGTCGCGCACCGCGGCGGCGAACCCAGTAAAGGACACCCGTGGAAGCGGCCAACGCCATGCCGCCCGGCTCGGGATCCATGGAATCGAAACTCGTACCGATACGCAGCTCGTCCACGATCAGCGTCGTTCCCTCGGCGTTTCCGCCTACCTGAAACTGGAACTGGCCGACCGGGGTGCTGTCCCGGATCAAGTCCACGCCCGAGACGCGGATGATCGCGGACGAGGTGTCCAACGGCCTACTCAGGTCGGGATTGAGGTAGATGAACACGTCGTCGTTCGCCTCACCGCCCCCCGACTCGGCGGTCACGTTGATCTGCATAACCAGAAGATTGGGCCGACCCGGGTTGAGCAACTCGCCGCTCAACGTGATCTCACCGCCAAAGTTGGTCACGATCTCGCCGTCGCCGGCCGACGACCCGCCTTGGCCGGGGATGGCGGAGCCGAATATGAAAGCGCCGCCGGGGTCGCCGTTGGTGGCCAAACTGACCGCGACACGCGACGGGTCGTTGCTGTCGGGCTGCACCAAGGCCGAGACAAAGAGGGTGCCCGTGCCGTCGGGCGCGAAGAGTTCGCCGAGGTTAAGGTCGCCGCCCCGGACAAACTGCGCGAAATTCGCCGACTCGCTGACTTCGATCGCTCCGCCCGAGCCTCCGTAGCCTTTGTAGGTGAGGCCGTCCTCGATGACTCTGGCGCTGTCGACTCCTCGTCCGGGGTTGATCCAGGGGCTCGAGGCATAGCCCACGACGTCCGGCGCCTGGCCAAAAACAGAGCCCGCGGAGTAGACCCCCGCGGAGGCGTCACCGGCCGCGCTGGCTTCAAATGAATCGGAGAAAATCAAGTCGCCCTGTCCCTGCCCCGCGATACCCAGGGAAGCGAGTATCGAGAACGCACAGGCCCAAAGGGGTTTTCGTGTAAACACGTTTGGTCGTCTCCGATTCTTGTAAACGGTGGCTTTAGAAACAGGTAACAAGCAGAGGAATCGGTTGGGCGTGCGCGGAAGCCGCCTAGCCTGCGAAACAAGATTCACCCAAACTACACAAGTATTTGAGTCGATTCTACGCTGTATCGTGGCTCAGTCAAGTCGTCGTGCTCATCGGGCCGCCGCGACAGCCGATGAACACGGCGTCTGAGCCCGCCGGCCAATAATTACCAAAAACCTGTTGTTTTTTGTATTTATAAAATAAATACCCAGATGTGCGCGTCAAAATAAAGACGCACCTCGTGCACGTCCTTCATATGAAAAAGGCGCGAAAACCTGTGCCTTGATTGTGGCCGCATCGACTCGTCTTCGCATGAAAGCCCGCCCCACCAAAGACCTTTTCGTACATGCGCTGAGTGGTGAGCATCCTCACCACCCGCGAAAATGTTGAATGAACTCCTCGTTGGCGAGCCCAAAACCTCCCGACGCGGCTCGTCTGCCACAGAGCTTGGGACAGATGTTTGGCGGGGTCCTGCCGGGAGGCAACCACGACGTGGCGCATGCTTTCGCTAAGCCGGGCGGCTGGGGCTGTGGGGGCTGCTCTACGCCACGGCGGCGCATCCCGGGCCCGCCGCGGCGTCGGCGGACGACCTGCCGCGCGTCGTGGCCTTCACGGTCGACGACATGGGCTTCGCGTCGGTCAACGCGATGGGCAACCCGATGCCCGGGCCGACGCCGACTATCGCTGGCTCGTTGTGGAGG
>JBCBSA010000095.1:0-8645 GCA_039819425.1 Planctomycetota bacterium | reverse complement strand
GCAATGTTGAATTCACCCACGGCGGCCATAACCCGAGTCATGACCAAATGCTCGCACTCGTGACCCACAATCTTGACCCTTCGAGCTTCGGCCGTGGCCTTCGGCGCGAATTGGGGATCACGGTCCGAGGCTTGCAACGGTTACGTCTGGTCGCCGACTACGTACCCGGCCAGACGCTCGATCTGACCGACGCTCTGACGCAAGTCCGCTCTGCTTCGTTTGTCATCAAGACATTGGAGGCACACGCATGAATACGACTCGGTTTACCAACGACGACCTCGCAAATCGAATCCAGGAATTGTTCCGCGAGCGTGCTTCCGACGGCAAAACAATGTTTCGTGTGACTCCCGGCGGCATCGATGAGCGACAGAATCCGTTCGCCGACGGCCACTGGTACTACGTCGAGGCCCTTGCCGTTGATCCCGATATGCCTATGCACCGATTCGGTCCGCTTTTCGGCGAAATCGAACAAAAACTAGAAGATGAATACGGGATCCATAGCCTGATTATCCCGGTCGCCCTGCCTGATTGATCGCCCCCATACAACCTTGCCTCCTCCTTATTCCTTCTCGCTAGCGGCCAACGGCTAGCGGCTAAAGGCTAAAACAATGGCTGAACAACTCTACGACCGCGTCAACGACTACGCCTCGGTGAAGATCAACCTCGCTTCGCCCAACGACATCCGCTCCTGGTCGTTCGGCGAAGTCAAGAAGCCCGAGACGATCAACTACCGCACCTACCGCCCCGAAAAAGATGGGCTCTTCTGCGAACGCATCTTCGGACCCGAACGCGACTACGAGTGCGCCTGCGGCAAGTACAAGGGCACCAAGTTCAAGGGCATCATCTGCGACCGCTGCGGCGTCAAGGTCACCCACTCCCGCGTCCGCCGAAAGCGCATGGGCCACATCAACTTGGCTGCGCCCATCGTCCACATCTGGTTCTTCAAGGCGATCCCCTCGCACCTCGGCAACCTCCTGGGCATGAAGACCTCCGACCTCGAAAAGGTCATCTACTTCCAGGACTACGTCGTCACCGACCCCGGCGACACGCCGCTCAAGGACAAGCAGGTCCTCACCGAAGACGAGTACCGCCAGGCCATCGCCGAGTACGGCTCGGGCTTCGTCGCCATGATGGGCGCCGAGGCCGCCAAGGAGCTCTTGGAGACCATCGACCTCACCGCCCTCCAGGCCGAGCTCCGCGCCGACCTCAAGGCCACCAAGTCGAAGCAGAAGACCAAGGACCTCTCCAAGCGGCTCAAGATCGTCGAGCAGATCCGCGGCAGCGAGAACGACCCGACCTGGATGGTTATGGACGTCGTGCCCGTCATCCCGCCGGACCTCCGGCCGCTGGTGCTGCTCGAATCGGGTAACTTCGCCACGTCCGACCTCAACGACCTCTACCGCCGGATCATCAACCGCAACAACCGGCTCAAGAAGCTGATGGACCTCAACGCCCCCGAGGTCATCATCCGCAACGAAAAGCGGATGCTCCAGCAGTCGGTCGACGCCCTCTTCGACAACGGCCGTTGCCGCCGCCCCGTGCTCGGCTCGTCCAACCGCCCGCTCAAGTCGCTCACCGACATGATCAAGGGCAAGCAGGGCCGGTTCCGCGAGAACCTTCTCGGTAAACGCGTCGACTACTCGGCCCGCTCCGTCATCGTCGTCGGCCCCGAGCTCAAGCTGCACCAGTGCGGCCTGCCCAAGAAGATCGCCCTCGAGCTCTTCCAGCCGTTCATCATCCGCAAGCTCAAGGAGCATGGACTGGTCGACACCATCAAGTCGGCCAAAAAGATGCTCGAGCGCCGCGACCCCGAGGTCTGGGACATCCTCGAAGAAGTGATCTACCAGCACCCGGTCATGCTCAACCGCGCCCCCACGCTCCACCGCATGGGCATCCAGGCCTTCGAGCCCGTCCTCGTCGAGGGCAACGCGATCAAGATCCACCCCTTGGTCTGCGGCGGCTTCAACGCCGACTTCGACGGCGACCAGATGGCCGTCCACCTCCCGCTGTCCGTCGAGGCCCAGGCCGAGACGTCGGTCCTGATGCTGTCCCCGCACAACATCTTCAGCCCCGCCAACGGCGACCCGATCATCTCGCCGTCGCAGGACATCCTGCTCGGCGTGTACTACACGACCATGCTCCGCAACGAGCCGTCGGAAGAGATCGCCAAAGAACTGGTCACCCGCTCGGGCGAGCTGTCCGACGACCAGATCGCCGAGATGCGCAAGTACCGCGAGTTCAAGGACTCCGCCGAGGCCATCCTCGCCTACGACCTCAAGAAGATCGGCATCCACGAGCCCATCGTCGTCCGCCCCAACCCCGAGAAGTTCCACGGCGTCGTCCTCAAGGAACGCGGCGACGTCGAACCCCTCCCCGAAACGGGCCGGATCATCACGTCCGTCGGCCGGCTGCTCTTCAACGACATCCTCGAACCGGGCATGCCGTTCTACAACTGCGCCCTGGGCAAGAAGGGCTGCTCCCGCGTCATCGACGACACGTACCAGTACCTCGGCCGACCCGCCACGATCGCGCTCCTGGACAACATGAAGGCCATCGGCTTCAAGCGCTCGACCACGTCGGGCCTGTCCTTCGGCATCACCGACCTGCGCATCCCCGCCAAGAAGCACGACCTCATCGCCGCGACCCAGAAGAAGGTCGACCGCGTCGAGAAGGCCTACGACTCCGGGGCGATCACCGAGCGCGAGCGCTACAACCAGCTGCTCGACCTCTGGACCCACTGCCGCGAAGAGGTCACCAAGGAGCTGCTCAAGGAGCTCAAGACCGACCGCCGCGACGAAGACGGCAACGAACTCCCCCTCGAATCGACCGACGGCGAGTTCTACATCAACCCCGTCCACCTCATGTCCGCCGACGCCTCGGGCGCTCGTGGTAACCAGTCGCAGATCCAGCAGCTCGCCGGCATGCGTGGCCTGATGCAGAAGCCCTCGGGCGAGATCATCGAGACGCCCATCAAGGCCAACGCCCGGGAGGGCATGCGGGTCCTCGAGTACTTCTCCTCGACCCACGGCGCCCGCAAGGGCCTGGCCGACACCGCGCTCAAGACCGCCGACTCGGGCTACCTCACCCGCAAGCTCTGCGACGTCGCCCAGAACCAGTTCATCGCCGAGTTCGACTGCGGCAGCAAGCGCGGCATCGCCAAGCGCGCGATCTACAAGGGCGAAGAAGTCGACGTGCCGCTGCGTGACCGCATCTTCGGCCGGGTGGCCCGCGAGACCATCGCCAACCCGATCACCGACGAGGTCATCGTCCGCGAGAACGAGCTGATCACGATGGAGGCCGCCCGCAAGATCGAGGACCTGGGCATCGACACCGTCGTCGTCCGCTCCCCGCTTACCACCGAGAGCCGGACCGGCATCTCCGTGCTCGACTACGGCATGGACCTCTCGACCGGCAAGCTCGTCGAGCCGGGCCTCGCCGTCGGCATCATCGCCGCCCAGTCCATCGGCGAGCCGGGCACCCAGCTCACCATGCGGACCTTCCACACCGGCGGCGTCGCCACCACTTCGTTGGTCGACACCTCCCACCGCGCCGCCAACGCCGGCGTCGTCGAGTACCGCGACTGTAACGAGGTCCCCGTCCAGGACGACGAGGGCAACGACGTCCTCGTCGCCCTCAAGCGCAACGGCGAAGTCGCCATCGTCGACGACAAGGGCCGCGAGCTCGAGAAATACAAGGTCCCCTACGGCGCCTACCTCCACGCCGACCCCGGCCAGAAGGTCAAGAAGGGCAGCGTCCTGGTCACCTGGGACCCGCACCGCTCGGCCATCCTCGCCGAGAAGGGCGGCACCGTCCGCTTCGAGGACATCGTCGTCGGCCAGACCGTCCGCCCCGAAAAGGCCCAGGGCCAGCAGGGCGAACAGCTCGTCGTCATCGAGCACAAGGGCGAGATGCACCCGCGCATCGTCATCGACGACGCCGACGGCAACATCCTCGACTTCCACTACCTGCCCGCCAAGGCCCGCATCGACGTCAAGGAAGGCGACCCCATCGCCGCCGGCCACATGCTCGCCCGTCAGCCCCGCGAAGCCACCAGCTCCGCGGACATCGTCGGCGGCCTCCCGCGGGTCACCGAGATCTTCGAGGCCCGCAAGCCCAAAGACGCCGCCGTCATGGCCGAAATCACCGGCACCGTCGAGCTGCGCAGCGACAAACGCAAGGGCAAGATGACCGTGATCGTCAAGTCCGACTCCGGCCTCGAGGTCGACCACCACGTCCCGCAGGACCGCCACCTCCTGGTCCACTCCGGCGACTTCGTCGAGGCCGGCGACCCCATCATCGACGGCCCCCTCGTCCCGCAGGACATCCTCCGCATCAAGGGCGAAGAAGCCCTCTACAACTACCTCCTCGAAGAGGTGCAGAACGTCTACCGCGCCCAGGGCGTGCCGATTAACGACAAGCACATCGAGGTGATCGTCGCCCAGATGCTCCGCAAGACCCGTGTCGACAACCCCGGCGACACGGACCTGTTGCCCAACGAGGTCGTCGACAAGTTCCGGTTCCGCGAAGCCAACGAACGCATCGCCGGCTGCGGCAAGGTCAAGGACGCCGGCGACTCGTCGCTGCCGCTGGGCTCGATCGTCACCAAGGCCGAGCTCAAGGAGATCAACGCCAAGCTCGAAGCCGACGGCAAGGCCACCGCCTCCGCCAGCAAGTGCCGCCCCGCCACGGGCACGATCCTCTTGCTGGGTATCACCAAGGCCGCCCTCCAGTCCGAGTCGTTCCTCTCCGGCGCGTCCTTCCAGGAGACCACCAAGGTCCTCACCGAAGCCGCGCTCGCGGGCAAGTCCGACGACCTCGTCGGCCTCAAGGAAAACGTCCTGCTCGGCCACCTCATCCCCGTCGGCACCGGCTTCCGCGACTACCAGAACATGGACGTCGTCAAGCTCGCCGAACCGCCGGCCCAGGAGGCGCTGTCGGTCGAGGAAGAGATCGAACAGGCCGCCGCGATCGCCGAGGCCGCGGGTGCCGAAGCCCCCGACGAGATCACCACGACCGTCGGCGACAGCCGCCTCGTCGCCGAACTGCTGGGCGAGGACACGACGGGCAAGAACTAAACCTTTCCGACATCACGATGATTATCCCACGGCCCCGCGTTCATCCGAACGCGGGGCCGTCTTGTAAAAACGCGGCGTTACGGATCGGTTTGCAGCCGGATGGTCTGGCCGAAACCGAATGCCGTCGGGTCGGCGAAGCCGCCGGCGGGGTAGGCGGTCGCGGCGTGGTCGAGCAGGAAGTCCCGAAAGCAGTCGACGGCCGGGTCGCGGTCGTCCGCGGCGGTGGGGCGTGCGAGGAGGATCTCCTGGCCGAAGGGGGCGGCGCCGGGGACGGGGCGGAAGGCGAGTTGGTCGGGGTAGGCGTCGGCGTAGAACCGGGCGAGGTGGCCGAAGATGAGGCCGGCGTCGGCCTGGTCGGTGAGGAGGGCGAAGGGGACGTCGCGGTGTTGGATGCGTATGCGACCGGGGAAGGTTTTGATGTCGCGGGCCATCAGGTTGGCGGCGGACTCGTGGCCGATGAGGACGTCGAGGGTTTTGAGGTATTGGCGGCGGGCCCCGGCTTCGTAGGGGGTGGCGATGACGAGGCGGTGGTCGGCGGCGGCGAGGTCGGCGAGGGTGTCGATGCCGTCGGCGTGGTCCCGGCGGAGGAGGATGCCCAGGCCGTTGTGGCGGGCGAAAGGGACGGCGGTGGGCTCGACGATGCCGGCGTCGGCGAGGCGGGTCAGGGGACGCTTCCCGCCCATGATCCAGTCGGGGTAGACGCGGCCCGGGGCGGGGTCGAGCGGGAGGACGGCGTTGCCGAAGGTGATACGTCCTCCGCCCCCGGAAAGGGCCTCGACGATCATGACCTGGGGGAGGGTGACGACGAGGATCTCGTCGGCGGTGATGGCGCAGCCGCCGCCCTGTTGTTGGCTGTGGGGGACGAACTGGTCGTAGATCAGGGGGAGGAGGACGGGGAAGTGGTTACCTTCGGTGAAGATGGTGAGGCGGGCGGAGCCGTCGACGGGGCCGACGAAGTCGGGGAGGGCGTTGGTGTGGGCGTTGAGGGTGAGGCCCGGGGCGTCTGGGGCGGCGGCCGGTCCGAAGGTGGGCCAGACGACGGCTGGCTGAGCGGTGGTACTGGCCGTGACGCACACGAGCAGAAGCCCGAGTAGCTGGTGTTGAAACGGGATCGGCCGGAAGGTGAGGCGTCTATTCTGCATGCGTCACTCTATGTGGGAGTGGTGGGTGAGAAGCGGATCGGTGATCAGAGGAATAGGGCGACGGCGGCGGTGAGCCACATGGCGGCGGCGACGACGAGTTTGAGGACGGTGCCGGTGATTTTGCCGACGGCGGCGCCGCGGGCGCCGGTGAGGGCGTCGCGCCATTGGCGGCCGGCCCACCTGTCGCCGAGCAGGGCGCCGGCGGCGGCGCCGATCGCGGCGCCGAGGAGGGTGCCGACGACGGGGATGGGGATGGCGAAGGAGCCGACGATCGCGCCGGCGATGGCGAAGGGGATCGAGAGGGCGGCGGCGCGTTTCGAGCCGCCGGCGTTGCGGGTGCCGGCGGCACCGGCGATGAACTCGAGGAACTCGCCCAAAGCGGCGAGGGCGAGCAGGGCGACGAGGGTCCACCCGCCGTAGCTGAAGTGGTCGTGGCCCCAGCGGAGCCAGGCGAACGCGGCGACGGCGGCGATCATGAGCCAGGTGCCGGGGAGTTGCAGCGCGGTGAGGGCGACGCCGGCGGTGAGGGTCAGCAGGAGGAGTACGATCGCGGCGATGAGCAGCGTGGTAGCGAGCACGGGGGGAGTTTACGGGGAAGCGGCCCACGTTGAGGCAACGTGGGCTTCTGTGGGAGAGGTGTATTGGGGGGCGAAACTACGCGGCGGCGTGGTGGGCGATGCGGGCGAGGGATTCGAGTTGGCCGATGACGATGAGGACGTCGCCGGGCTCAAGGATATGGGACATGTCCGGGCGGAGTTTGGTGGGCTGGTCGTCGCGCTTGAGGGCGACGAAGACGAGCTGGGGCTCGGCGCTGCCGAGGGCTTCGATGGTGGTGCCGGCGAGCTCGGAGTCGGGGCGGATGTGGAGTTCGCTGAGCTGGTAGTCGTCTTCGCCGGTGTGGGCGAGGAAGTCGGTCATGTGGGGGCGGACGAGGAGGTTGGCGAGGGTGTGTCCGCCGCTGGTCTCGGGGGCGACGACGCGGTCGGCACCGGCGCGTTTGAACTTGGTGACGGCTTCGGGGTCGCCGGCGCGGCAGACGATGAGGGTGTCGGGGTTGAGTCCGCGGGCGGTGAGGGTGATGACGAGGTTGTCGTTGTCGTAGGGCGCGGCGGCGACGAGCCCCTTGCTGCGTTTGATGCCGGCGGCGATGAGGGTGTCGTCGTCGGTGGCGTCGGCTTCGAGGGTGAGGTGGCCGTGGTCGCGGGCCCACTGGCATCGTTCGGGGTCTTTGTCGACGACGACGAGGGGGATGCCGGACTCCTCGAAGCGTTCGCAGACGGCGCGTCCGACACGGCCGACGCCGCAGACGATGTAGTGGTCTTGGAGTTGGGCGATGGTGCTGAGCATGCGGCGTCTCCAGGCGGAGCGTTGGCTGACGGCGAGTTGGACGACCTGGCCGAAGGCGTAGGTGGTGACGGCGATCCCGGTGAGCAGGAGGAAGAGGGCGAACATCTCGCCCTTCATGTCGAGGCCGTAGTCGCCGTAGCCGACGGTGGTGATGGTGATGAGGGTGAAGAACAGGGCGTCCCAGGCGGTCCAGTTTTCCTCGAGGAAGGTGAACCCGGCGGTGCCCACGGCGATCACGACAAGCATGGCGAGCACGGCGTGCTTGACGTTGCGTCGTTGCCGGCGGTGGGCGGCGAGTTCGGCGGCGTGGGCGGGGCTGAGGGGCAGCATGGCGGCGGGACGGGTCGATTCCGGGGACGGGTCGATTCCGGGAGCGGGTTGATTCCGGGGGCGCAGCTTGGGCGCAAGACCGTCGGGCAATACAGAAGTATCGGGGAGGGGAAAGGGGGGGATGAGGTGGCGGGGGGCGGCCCACGGATGAAATCCGTGGGCTTTTGGGGGGAGCGGTTTTATCGGATGCGGTCGTAGGTGTTGACCGTGAAGGCGTGGGCGTGGCGGGCGTCGGCTTGGTGGTGGCGCTGGTCGGTGAGGGACCAGTCGGCGGGGTCGAAGCCGGGGAAGAAGGTGTCGCCGTCGATCTCGGCGTGGACGGTGGTGAGGACCATGCGGTCGACGACGGGGATTGCGAGCTCGTAGATCTTGGCGCCGCCGATGACGTAGGGCTCGGGGTCGGCGGCGCGGGCGACGGCGAGGGCGGCGTCGAAATCGTGGAAGACTTCAACCCCCGCCCCCGGAACCAAGGGCTTGCCGTTTTCGTCGAGGGGTTGCCAGTCGGGCTGGGTGGTGAGGACGAGGTTGCGGCGGTGGGGGAGGGGCTTGCTCTCGGCCTCGAAGTTCTTACGGCCCATGACGACGGGGTGGCCGAGGGTGTAGGCGCGGAACTGCTGCATCTCGTCGGGGAGGCGCCACGGCAGGGCGTTGTCGCGGCCGATGACGCGGTTCTCCGACATGGCGGCGATGAGGGAGAGGCGGGCGGGGGGGGGAGCGGGGGAAGGGGAAGCGGTCATCGTGGGGGACGCCC
>JBCBSA010000094.1:0-8674 GCA_039819425.1 Planctomycetota bacterium | reverse complement strand
GTCGGCCTTTTCACCGCCGGTCATGTGGTCATTGCCTTCGCCGCCGTCGAGCGTATCCCGACCGTCATTGCCCATCAGCACGTCGTCCCCGCCGCCGCCGGCAACGCCCCGGCCATCGCCGTCCCCAGCACCCCCGCCGTGGGCGTGACCACCCCTCGCCGGCCCAACGCCTCCCGCAACGCTTCCACCGCCGACGCGAGCCGCCGGCTCACCGTCGCCGGGCTCAGCCCCGTCGCCCCGGCCAGCTCACGCTGCGACCGCCCGGCCAGGAAATGCTCCACCACCAACCCCCGACGCTCGTCGTCCAGCTCCGCGATCGCCTCGTCCAGCGCCGCGCTCACCTCGCCCCACGACACGTCTCCGGGCCAGTCCGCCGTCGGCCGGGCCTGGGCGTAGGCCGACTCGTGCGTCCGCCGTCGGCCTGCCGCCCGCACCAGGTCTCGGCATGTGTTCACCGTGGTGCGGTGCAGCCACGCCCCCAACTCGCCCGGGCTCGTCCCCTGGATCGTGCCCGCCGCCCGGGCCAGCTTGATGAACGTCTGTTGCGTCGCCTCCCGGGCGTCGTCGGCGTGTCGCAGCCGACGCATCGCCGTGCCGTAAACCAAGTCCTGGTATCCCCGGACGAGTTGCGCGAAGGCCTGAGCGTCGCCACGTCGGGCGTAAGCGGTCAGCAGGGCGTGGTCGGACATCGGTCGGCTCCAAAAGTAAACGTATGCGAGGCGGCATCCGCCCGCGGCGTCGGATAGACGCCGGCCGGACCGCCGCGCTCCACCGGGGCCGCAATGATTTGTTCGCCGCGGCCCACGGCCTCGCCGTGGCCGTCGGGCCGGGGAGGTCGGACCCGCTCGCGTCCGCGGGTCGAGCGGCGCGATGAACCGACGCCCGGCGTGACGCAGCTTCCGAGTTTTGGCGTGTCACGGGTTCGCCGTGATCGATCGGTGTGCGCACGGCACGTCCCGCTCGCCTAATCGTTGGTAGGCATGACCTCGCTCCCCCTTCTGACGCTTCCGCCACGGACCACGCCCGCCCCCGGCTGCCGATGGGCTGGCGGACGCCCTGGGTGTGATCAAGGCCGCTCGCGTCGGCGGCGTTGGCCGGCGATGGAGAGCGAGCTCAATCCCAAGAGCACGAGCGAGGCGCTGGGTTCGGGGATGAGGGCGAAGCGGACGCCGTCGGCGATGATGTTGTCGAAGTCCGGGTTGCCGCTCTGCGACGGAGCGATCGTCAACCCCTGGCCGAGTTCCTGGGCGAACAGGTAGGTGCCCAGGGAGACCCAGAGCCCGCTGTCCTCGGGGTCGAAGCCGCCCTGGTCCAGGATGATCTCGGTGGTGCCGTCCTCGGAGGTGATGGTGATCGGGGTCTGGTCGGAGTGGCCGGAGTGGTCCTGGTTGAACCAGTCGCCGACCAGGCGGATGAAGACTTCGTACTCGCCGTCGACGGGGAAGTCGGGGGTGTACTCGGCGGTGGCGTTGGGGTCATCGGTGTAGGAGAAGTGCTCGCCGATGAACCCGCCGGGGAAGGACTCGGACTGCTGCCATTCGCCGGTGAGGGTGACGCCGCGGGTGTCGGTGTCGTCGAGGTAGATTTCTCGGCGGACATCCCAGAGCGCCGCGTCGTCGAAAGCGGAATAGACCTCGGCCCCGCTGAAGTTGACCGAATCGACGGTCACGCCGTTGCGGGTCTCACGCGCCCACAGGTCGAAGCCTTCGTTGCCGGGGCTGATCGAGAAGCCCGTTACGGACAACGCCGAATCTTCCACGACAAACGCGGGGTTATCGATGGTGGAGCCACCCTCGCCGGTGAAGTAGACGCCGAGCACCTCGGCCTTGCCGCCGTTGATGACCTTGACCAGTGTGCCGGGGCGTTCGGCCTTGTAGCCCAGGATCCAGACGTTGGCGTTGTCGACCAGCACGCGGGTGTCGGGGTCGTCGGGGTTGGTCGTGTCGGAGGGCGCTTCGTTGTTGTATTGGCGGGCCCAGACATTCTGGTTGCGGAAGATCATCGCGCCCGGAGCGTCGGCGGCGGGTTCGGGCCGGCCGCCGACGATGTCTTCGAGGAACAGGTCGCCGGGGTTCTCGGCGACGGGGACATAATTAAGATTGGCGATGTGCTTGAAAACCAGTTCGCGTTCGGTGTCGTGTTCGAAGCGGACAGGATTGCGCGAGCCCAGTCGGCCGCCGGTCATGCGTTCGATAAAGATGGTGTCGGGCGTGCCGTCGGCGATGACGATCTTGCCGGTGGTGTTGGTGCGGTGGAGCTCGGCCTCGGTGCCCAGGAGCTGCTCGACGTTGCCGCGGACGGTGACGGTGCCGTTGACGATCCACTCGCCGTTGGGCAGGTAGACGGTCTTAGCACCCGAGTCGATGGCGGCCTGGATGGCGGCGGTGTCGTCGATCAGGTCGTCGGGGTTGCCGCCGAAATCCAGCGGGCTAACCCACTCGCTCAGCGGGTTGTCGGGCGAGGTCGGCGTCTCGCGGACGGTCAGGCCCAGCGTGGTGTCGGGGGTGTTGTCGAAGGCCTGGTAGGTGCCGCCGCGGTTGCGGAAATCATTGGCCGGCCCGGTGTACCAGTACTCCTCGATGTGATCGGTCTTCTGCCAATAATTACCTCGGAAGGTCTGCTGACGGTTGAGGACCGCGGAGTCGTAGTCGCCGATCTCGACGTTGCGGGCGTAGAGCCGCGGGGCGGAGTTGCCGTTGGCGTTGAAGATGGCGGGTGTGTCAGCGGGGGCGCCGTTGACGGTGAGCAGTTGGCTGTCGAGCAGGGTGAGCCGGCCGTTGCCGGGGTTGCCGCCGGTCGAGTCGAGGGGAATGCTGTTGCTGATGGCGGTGACGTCGTTCTCGCTGCGGAAATTGCGCAGCATGACGGTGGACGTGTTGGAGTTCTGGAAGCCCACGACGTTCTGGTTGCGGACGGTGATGTCCTCCATCACCTTGTTGGCGACCTGGAACTGGCTGCGGACGCCGGTGTCGAAGCCGTCGACCTCGATGTTCTTGAGCAGCAGCGGGCCGATGTTGTCGGTGTAGCCCACGTCGAGGCCGACAGACCCCGAGCCGTCGCCGGAGCGGATCGTCAGGTCACGGGCCACGCCCTGATTGGAGGCGTTGAATTCCAGTCCCGACGCCAGGGCGTTGCCCGAGCCGATGTCGAAGGTCAGGCCGCGGACGACGTTCTCGAAGTAGTTGGCCGCGGCACCGGGTTCAAAGTTGATGATGGCGCCGTCGAAGGCCGAGCCGTCGCTACGCTGGAGGTTGTCGTTGAGCTTGAGGATGGTGCCGCTTTGCGACTGGCCTTGCAACACGTTGCGGACGGCCCCGGCCCCGGTGCCGACGACCCGGGGGTAGACCAGCGTGTCCGAGAGGTTGTAGACGCCGTCGGGCAGATAGATGATCTGCTTGTTGGTGTTGAATTGGTTGAGGATCGCCTGGAGCGCGGCGGTGTCGTCTTGGCCGTCGTTGGGCGTGACGCCGAACTGGGTCACATCGATGACACCCGAATCATCCGGAAACACCACAGACTGCCCGTCGGCGGTATGCACGGCGGGCCAGCACCCAAAGGCCGTTATCAGCCCGGCTACGGGAAACAAAACGGCCCGCCGGGCACGGGTGCAGAATGAGGCGTGCGCCCAAAAATCCAAAAGCATCACGCGTCTCGCTCCTCGCCCCGCATCACGGACTAACCCCAAAGAACAATTTTTGAACGACAGGGAGATTCTACATAAAAACCCTAAAACCCCTAGGGTTTTTCTTGGGAACGGTTGGCGAGATTGCGGCGTGATTCGGCCACACCCTCGCGCCCCTCATCGCCGCCGCCTTCGGCGTCCCCCTCAACAACACTCTGGCCCAACATCGCCCGGACTTATAGCACTTCAGCTTCAGGTTCAGCGGGTAACGCGTAGCGTCTCGCGATCGATCGGCTCCCCGGAAAGGGCGGCTGCGCCGCATCCGTTCAGGGCGGCGGTGGGGTGTTCTAGCCATTCTGTGAGGCCACCTCGCCACATGGCTCGCGAGAACACCGCTCGCATCCCCTGGGCGCCCGCCACGGCGTCCCACGTTGCCGTATCGACTCGACGCGATCCCTGTGAAAACCGGTCCTGTCCACGTGAGAAAACACCTCTTCCAGCTCTCACGCCGCAAGCCATGATCCGCTCACTGACCCCACGCCTTGAGCCGTTCAATCAGCACGTCGAGGCTGGGGTCGTACCCATCTTCGGTCGACACCGCCACTGTCGGTACGCCCAACCGCGGGGCTTCGTATGCTCCCGGGGCCGGCGGTGCGCCCGTTTCCCGGTACAACGCCACCCGGCGGTCGCCGTGATAGAACTCTCGGTTCGGGTCCGCCAGCCCCCGTTGCAGGTGACGCTCCGCCGCCGACTGCGGGTCCACCACGCACTCGACAACACACACCCGGCTCAGCCCGACCAGCTCGTCGATCCGTGGCACCCACCACTTGTGCTGAAACGCCGACTCCGAGATCACCGAAACCTTGTTCTGCAGGTAGTGACGCAGCACCTCAAAAAAGAACGCCGACGCCACCCCGTTCGTCTCCGCCGGCAGCTCGTCGTGGCGCACCCCGAACGTGTTCACGTACCCCTCCTTGATCTCGTCACGGCTCACGACCGGCAGCCACAGCCGCCGCCCCAGTTCCTTCGCCAGCGTCGTCTTCCCCGACCCCGGCCGACCCGTCACCACCACGCACTTCGGCTTTTCGTCGGGCATCAAACCCCTTTTGCTTGTAAGCGTTTTGCGACGTCTGGCGGACGCGACCGATTCAATTTGGCGCGGAGCTTAACCGGCGGTCAACGACCGCCGGTGGCCTCGGCACCCGTTGGCCCCTCGGCCTGTATCAACCCGAGAACTCGAGGGCTCAGTGCCCGTGCCCGCCGGCGTGATCCGCATCGGACGAGGGGTGCGGGCGGGTGTGTCCGTGCCCGTGGCGGTAGCCGTGCTCGTGCTGACGCCGGTGCCCTTCCCTGTGATGGTGCCAGTGTCCGTCTCCGTGATGATGCCAGTATCCGTCCCCGTGCCCGTGTCCGTGATGGTGCTCGGGCCCGTCGCCGTGCACGGGGGCCGGGTCTTGAGCCGGGACCGGCACCGGACGCCGATCGACCGCGAAATCGGCTTCGAGCTCGCCCGGACCCGCGGGGTAGCGATAGACCACCCCCTCGATCTCCGCCTCGATCCGATACGTCCACAGCCCCGGCACCACCCGCGTGGGCTCGATCTCCGCGTCCCAAAACAGGCCACTGGCTTTGAGGTCCTTCACGAGCGTGCCCTGGAAATCCGGCGGCGAGTAGTACACCCGCGCCCAACCCACCGCGTAACCCGCCGTATGCACCTTGAACACTACTTTCTGGTCTTCGTCGCCGTACTCCACCTCGAACTCCACCGCCCGCCGGATCAGTTCCGCCCGGTCCACGAACTCCGTCACGTAAGGCGACTGCGCCGTGCGTAACGCCTTCATCTCGCCTTCGGAATAGATATCGAAGTAGTACGCCACCCGCTCACCCGAACCCAGCGATTCGGTCGCCAGCGTCGTCGACAGCTTGTTGCCCCTCCGGTCCAGATCCCGTGCCGTAAACCCACGCTCCCCCGGCCAACGCACGAACGCCGCCCCGCTGGCGTCGGCCTGATCGTCGGGCAGTGTCACCACCAGATGCAGTGGCTGGCCCGTCTCCACCACCGACTTGTGGTTGTGCGTCGGCCCGCAGCCGATCAGCCCCACGACCACCAGAAACGGGTAACACAACAACCATTTAGACTTGAGATTCATGCCAAAAGCATAATTGAAAAGAGGGAAAACGGCAGGGATTTTCACGAAAAACTTGACCCTCAACACGCCCCACTGAATCCCAGATGCAGGGTCAGGCGGCTTCTTCATGGCGATTCAGAGAGCTGCGTTTTCGGGCCAGTCGCAGGGCGTGTCTGTCGACGGTGCGTAGGCATCCATCACCCGTTGGGCGGCGGTCAACTGACCGCCCCGCGAGTGTCGGTGGAGCCGCTTGGGCGCAGCGGGGGTCGATGTCGTTCTGGTTTCCGAGCCCTCGGCCATGGCCCTAGCCCCACCTGAAAAGGGGGCATGGATTTAATGGTACTACCGGGCGTTACAACAAGGCGGTGCGAGCTCCGGGACTAGGCGGGGTCTGGGTGGGGTAGTCCGAGACTACGGGGGGTCGTAAACTAGTGGGATGACACGGGCCAGCAACCGCAAACAACGACGGGCGAACCGTAAGGGCTGGCGTCGGCGCGGCGGCAGCGGACACCGACGGATGAAAGGCTCACGCCTGCCCGCTTCCGGGGGCGGGGGTGCTTCGGCGGGGACACCCGGAGCGATCCAGAAGGCGCCGGCTTGGGTGCAGGCGGCCATCGGGGTCATCGTCATCGGGCTGGTGGTGGGGACCGTGGCGATCGTTTTGATCGGGATCTTTGGGTGAGGCGAGACGGCGGCCGAGCGTGGTCGGGGTCGATGGGTGCTTGATTGACGAGGGATCGCGTTGCGTGAGGACATCCACGAGTTCGACGTCGCGGTGATCGGCGGATCGATCGCGGGGGGGGCCACGGCGTTGCAGTTGCTGCGCGGCCGACAAGGGCTAAAGGTGTTGGTGGTCGAGCGGCAGGCGGAGTTTGGCCGGCGGGTCGGCGAGTCGACGGTGGAGCTGAGTACGTTCTTCCTGACGCGGGTACTGGGGCTGACGCGTCACCTCAACGAGCGGCACGTCGTCAAGCAGGGGTTCCGGTACTGGTTCACGAACGCCGAGGCGTCGGACATGGGGGCGTGCACGGAGATGGGCGGGCGGTACCTGACGCGGATCGGCTCGTACCAGGTGGACCGGGTGGAGCTGGACGCGGAGGTGCTGCGGCGGGTGGAGTCGGCGGGGGGCGAGGTGTGGCGGCCGGCGTCGGTGCGGTCTGTAGAGTTGGAAGAGGGAGGCACGCAGCGGCTGACGGTGCGGATGGACGACGGCGAGGAGAGGGCGGTGGCGGCGCGGTGGGTGGTGGACGCGTCGGGGCGGCAGGCGGTGGTGGCCCGGCAGCGGGGCGAGGTCGAGCCGATCGAGGGGCACCCGACCGCGGCGGTGTGGGCGCGGTGGAAGGGCACGCTGGACTTCGACGGGGCGGAGTTGATCGAGCGGTACCCCGCGTTGGGCCGGGGCTTCTTCGGCACCCGCCACACGGCGACGAACCACATCGTCGGCGATGGCTGGTGGGCCTGGGTGATCCCGCTCAAGGGCGGCCACACCTCGGTCGGCGTGACGTGGGACCAGCGGCTATTCCGCTGGCCACGCGAGCAGGGCGGCACGCTCGGCGAGCAGCTGCGGGCGGTGCTGGAGACGCATCCGACGGGGCGAGAGCTGCTGGCGGATGCGGAGTTGGTCGAGAGCGACGTCCACGTGCGGCGGAACCTGCCGTATCGGTGCAAGACGCCCATCGGCGACGGGTTTCTGCTCGTCGGCGACGCGGCGGGTTTTATCGACCCGTTCTATAGCATGGGGCTGGACTACCTGGCGATGACCTCGATCTCGGGCACGGGGGTGATCCTCGCCGAGCGGGTCGCGGCGGCCGAGGCGGAACCGGGACTCGATGCCGCAACGATGCCGAACACCGCCTGGCGTCAGCAACTCGAGCGCCACCGCCGGATCGTCGACCGGAGTCTGCCGCGGTGGTACGAAGGCATCTTCCGCGACAAGTACGTCTACATGGGCGACTACGAGCTGATGCGGGTCGCGTTTCTGGTTGACATCAGCCTGTATTACTTCGGCCTGGTGATGCCGCCGTACAAGCGGGGCAGGGGGACGGTGTGCGACGGGATGTTCGCGGTGCCGGCGGCGTGGCCGTTCTACGTGTTCATGAGTTGGGTGAACCGTCGGCTGGCGGCGATCGGGGCGTCGCGTCGGCGACGGGGGACATTCGGCCGACGTAACGCGGGTCGGCGGATGCTGGTGCCGGGCTTCGCGTTCGATGTGTCGATCCCCAAAGGGGTGGTGAAGGCGCTGGGCGCGATGCTGTGGCTGGAGTTGGTCGAGGGCTGGCGCTGCTGGCGGCCGCGGCGAGCGAGCGACGGGTCCCTGGACCTCGTCGGCTTGTCCGGGACGCCCGGGGCAACAAATGGGGCGGCCCCGCCCAACGCCGACGCCCTCGCTAAGTCCGATCTGTCTGAGTCGGTGAACTCCACCCCGACGACGCCCGCCCCGGCGTCTGCCGTGGGTTGACGAAAAACGGTCGGGAGCAGGGTTTTTCCCAGCCCCGGTGACCGGATTTTCTGGTACCCTTCTGCGGTCGATCAACTGTTCGCTCTGTTTTTTGTTTGCCCGTACCCGCCCGCTTCCCCCGCCGAGACCCCGCCACCCGCCCGCGTTCGACCCGTCGATCCCCTCCTTGGTGGCTCCCCGATCCCTCACAACCCACGTTTTTCTCACCCACCCGGCACCTCCGCCGGGGCTTTCCGCGACCGCACCGTGACGCGGACGCGGACGCTCGATCTTGGAGACCCTGTATGAAGCTTTACGTCGGCAACCTCAACTTCCGCACCACCGAAGACGAGCTCCGTGAGCTGCTCGGCTGCGACAAGAAGAGGCCGCTCATGGAAGCGCCTCGCTATCTCGGGTACAAGGAGCGCCGACTGTTCGTTCCCGTGCGCCGCCGACCGTACATCGCGGTGGTGTCGGTCAAAGGGT
>JBCBSA010000093.1:0-8689 GCA_039819425.1 Planctomycetota bacterium | reverse complement strand
CAGACGTGGCCATCAACGCCGCCTCCATCGCGCTGATGAACAGCCAGCTCAACCGCCTGCCGTTTCTGATCCGCCTGTCCCGCGCGACAAGCCGCATCATCCACCAGAACATCGGCTTTGTCTTGTTCTACATCCTGACGATGCTGCTCCTGCTCGCCCTGGGCTACATCACCCCGCTCATCGCCGCCGTCTCGCACGGGCTGTGCTCGGTCGTGGTGATCTTCAATTCCGCCCGCCTCATCCGCCAGGGCGAAGACCTGCCCCGGCTCGAAGAGCTCGAACGCGAGCGCTCCGCCCAGGCCGCCCAGCGCGGCCGACGCGTGCAGACGATGCCCGTCGCCAACCCGAACCCCGCGGCCGTCGGCGTCGCCGGCTAAAGACGTATCCGGTACCAGCAACCCGAAAGGCCATGCCCCATGCCCGATCCGAAACTCCCCGTCACCGTCCTGTCCGGCTTCCTCGGAGCCGGCAAGACCACGACGCTCAACCACGTCCTCAACAACCGGCAAGGCCTGCGCGTGGCGGTCATCGTCAACGACATGTCCGAGGTCAACATCGACGCCTCGCTGGTCCGCGACGGCGGCGCGTCGCTGTCGCGGACCGACGAGAAGATGGTCGAGATGACCAACGGCTGCATCTGCTGCACGCTCCGCGAAGACCTGATGATCGAGGTCCGCAAGCTGGCGCGGGAAGGCAGGTTCGACCACCTGCTCATCGAGTCCACCGGCATCGGCGAACCCATGCCCGTCGCCGCGACCTTCTCCTTCCGCGACGAAGACGGCGACAGCCTCAGCGACGTGTCCACCCTCGACACGATGGCGACCGTCGTCGACGGGGCCCACTTCCTCAACGACTTCGACAGCCCCCAGAGCCTCAACGACCGCGACATGGGGCTGGGCGACGAGGACGAACGCACGATCGTCGACCTGCTGACCGACCAGGTCGAGTTCGCCAACGTCATCATCATCAACAAGTGCGACCTGATCGCCCCCGAAGAGGTCGAACGGCTCGAAGGCATCCTCCGCCACATGAACCCCGACGCCCGGATGATCCGCGCCGAGCGAGGCCGGATCGATCTCAACGCGGTCATCGGGACGGGGCTCTACAGCGAAGACGACTCGGCGATGATGCCCGGCTGGGCCAAGGAGCTCGCCGGCGAGCACATCCCCGAGACCGAGGAGTACGGGATCGCCAGCTTCGTCTACCGCCGGCGTCGACCGTTCCACCCCGCCCGCCTGTCCGACGCCATACAAGCCGGTTTTGCGGGGGTCGTCCGTTCCAAGGGCTACCTCTGGATCGCCTCCCGGCCGCAGTTCTGCGGGGTGTGGTCACAGGCCGGCTCGTCGCTGCAGATGGACCGGGCGGGGTATTGGTTTGCCTCGGTCGGCAAAGACAACTGGCCGGACGATCCGGAAACACGGGAGTGGATCGAAGGGCTTTGGGACGACGAGGTCGGCGACTGTCGGCAGGAGATCGTCTTCATCGGGGTCGGCATGGACCGGGACAAGATCGAGGCCGGCCTGGACACGGCGTTGGTGACCGACGAAGAACTCGCGGCCGGCCCCGCGCATTGGGCCAAGTTCGACGACCCGCTGCCGAGTTGGGAACCGCAGGTCCCGGAGGGAGCCGCCGCCGGCTGACCGCTGCGCGGCACGGCCACGGGACCATGAAACGCCTTCTTTCCAAAATCGATCGGCTCGTGACGCCGGGGGCACGCCCCGACATTTACGACGTCGTGGTCGTCGGAGGCGGCGCGGCGGGCGTGGGGGTGGCCGTCGCGCTCAAGGACGCCGGCGTCGAAAACTTCGTCGTCCTCGAACGCCACGTCGTCGGGGCGTCGTTCGACGCGTGGCCCAAGGAGACGCGGTTCATCACGCCGTCGTTCCCGACCAACTCGGTCGGGATGCTCGACCTCAACTCGATCGCCGTCGGCGTCTCACCGGCCTTCAGCCTCGAGGTCGAGCACCCGACCGGTCGCGACTACGCCCGGCACCTGCGGGGCGTCGCGAAGGTGTTCGGCCTGCCCGTGCGGGAGCGGACCAGCGTCCTGCGGGTCAGCAAAGTCGATGACGCGTTCTTTGTCGACACCGAAGACGACACGCTGCGGGCCAAGCACGTGATCTGGGCCGCCGGCGACTACCTCTACCCCCGCCTGCACGGCTTCGTCGGCAGCAACCTCTGCCAACACACCGCCACGGTCGGCGCTTACCAACACCTCGAAGGCGACGAATTCATCGTCATCGGCGGCTACGAGAGCGGCATCGACGCGGCTTATCACCTGGCGTACCACGGCAAACGGGTCCGGCTCTTCGACCGGGGCTGCCCGTGGAAAGAGGAAACCTCCGACCCCAGCGTCGCGCTGTCCACCTTCTCGCTCGAACGCATGCGGGAGGAGGAGTTCGAGCGGCACGTCGAGCTGTTCCCCCGCACGGCGATCGAGTCGGTCGAATGTGTGGACGACCGGTACGAAGTCGTCACGTCCGACGGGCGGTGGTTCCACACCGACGTCCCGCCGCTCTTGGCCGGCGGGTTCGAGGGCAGCCACACGCTGGTCGCCGACCTGTTCGAATCACGTAGCGACGGCTTCCCGTTGCTGAATGATCACGACGAGTCGACGATCGCCCCCGGAATCTTTCTGTGCGGCCCGGCCGTGCGTCACGGCAGCCACGTGTTCTGTTTCATCTACAAATACCGCCAGCGTTTCGCGGTGGTGGCCAAGGCGATCGCCGATTCCCTCGGGCTGCCCGCCGAACAGCTGGAACACTACCGCAACTGGGGCATGTACCTCGACGACCTGTCCTGCTGCGGAGAGGAGTGCGTATGTTGAGCGACGAAGTCGAACGCCCCTTAGCTTCAAACCCGGCGCCGGCCTGGCTGAGCCGCGTGCTGCGGATCGAGTGGTTGGGGCAGACCGCGGCCAGCCTCTGCTGGATCGCGAGCGTCTTCGCCTACGGGATCACTTCGACCGGGGACACCTTGCAGCTGTGTGCCGCGTCGTCCTGGCTGATCGCCAACCTCGCCGTGGCCCTGACCCCCAGGAACGGCTGAGCACTCCACCGCGTAGAACCAGGACAAGTCATGCCGATTTACGTGTACGAAGTCGTGTTGGCCGACGGCGAGGTCGGCCAAGTGTTCGAGGTGATGCAGAAGATGTCCGATGCGCCGCTGACGACGCACCCCACCACGGGGCAGCCGGTGCGTCGGGTGATTCAGCCGCCCCACATCGCGGGGCAGTGGTCCGAAGCGGGTGCCCGGCAGCAGCTTTCCGACAAGAACCTCGAAGCGCACGGCATGACCAAGTACGTCAAAGCGGGCGACGGCTACTACGAGAAACGCGCGGGCCGAGGCCCGGATGTCATCAGCGCGGGCGACGATTAATGACAAACCGCCGCACACCCCGGGGGAAACAAACCATGAACGTCTCCCCGTTTTCGCAGAGACAGACCGTCGATTAGGTCGAGGAAGGCGTCGAGCCGGCCCGGAGTGTGCTCTGGGATGCATCGATCAGTCTCGGTCTGCCAGGGCCATGAAAAGCCTGGCCGGGCTTATTGATGTCGGTGTTGTCGGGGCTTGAGAAATACCGGCGGGCGTAACTGGTGCTCAGTCACCCGGCCGCTGGGTCACTCTAATCAACCTCAGCGAATCGAACGGTAATGTCGGTTCATCCGAACCGGCTTCGCGGATATCTGTTCGAAGCAGACACTCCGTCTGCGAGGTGAAAGGTCATCGAGTTCCTGCTTCCGGCTCGGTGTGTAACCCGAAGACAATTTACGGAATGTTTATTGCGAGCCCGACCTGCCGTGCGGCTGAGGCTAATCGTTGATCGACCCACTCTTTCGCGCAAGAGGCTATGATATCGTAATTACTCGTGTAATTTTTGCATCGTTAGTTTAAGCCGATCGTTTCAACCAATTCAACAAAGGTATCTCTATGGGTGGCTACGGGGCAGGCCTCGGAAAACTAGCACTACTTACGGGGGCGGCGTGGATGATCGGTGGGAATGCGAGTTTTGCGGAACTCACTCCCACGCAACAGCCGCTCCCGGCGGCAAACGCCGTCGTGGAGACCGGGGGAGACGCAGACGCCAAGAAAGAACTGACGGTAACGGCGGCGGACGTGCTCGGCCCCGACGGAGTGGTGTACCCGGATTTCAGCATGGCGGGGGTCCCCGGCGGCATCCCCGATGTCCCCGACGCGGTCGCGGCCGAAGACTTCGGGGCGGTGGCCGACGACGGGCTCGACGACGCGGCGGCGATTCAGGCGGCGGTCGACGCGGTGGCGGAGGCCGGCCGACCCGGCGCGGTGACGCTGGGGCCGGGCACGTTCCACATGGACGCGTCCGTCACGATGACCGCCGACGGCATCGTCGTCCGCGGCAGCGGCCGAGACGCGACCACGATCATCCCCCGCTTCGAAGACCAAGCGCTGGATAAGCAGGGCGGCGCTCAACGCACCCCCACCTTCCACTGGAACGGCAACGACCCCGACGACCCGCGGATCCACGACGCCCTCACCCGTCCCGCCGCCCGCGGCGATACCGTCATCGAGGTCGCCAGCACCCGCGGCCTGAAGGTCGGCGACGGGCTGGAGATCGCCAACCGCAAGCTCTCCGCCCAACAGTTCGAAACGCTCGGTCCGATGCTCACCGCCAAGCACCAGAAAGCCTACGGCCGCAGCGTCGAAGGCAACTACCGCCTCGCGCAAGGGGCGATGGACTTCGCCAAGATCACCGCGATCGACGGCAACATCGTCGCCCTCGATCGCCCGCTACGCAGCGCGTTTCCGATCGAACAGGAGCCTTTTTTTTACAAGCGGTTTTACGTTCACGGCGGCGGCCTCGAAAGCCTGACCATCACCCAGCCGGACAAGACCAAGACGCAGATCGACGCCGTCTGGCTCGAACGCGTCGACGGCGGCTGGGTCCGCGACGTGGCCATCGGCCCGATCGGCAGTTGGCCGCTGCGGCTCAATCGCTCCGTCCACTGCGAGGTCCGCGATGTCGGGTTAGACGACACCTACGCCCGCGGCGGCGGAGGCGTCGGCTACTTCGGGATCGACTACAGCCACTACAACCTCATCGAAGACTCCGAGTTCCATCGGCTCCGCCACCTGAGCCTGAGCTTCTTCTCCAGCGTCAATGTCATCCGCAACTGCGCGCTGCGGAACATCGACATCAACTTCCACCTCGAGTGGCCCGCCGAGACCCTGATCGAAAACTGCTATATCGACGCCGGCCCCGCGCCGGGCGAAGAGAAACGCGGGTCCTACGGTTACGGGTTCTACACCCCCGTCTTCCACGGCAACATCCACCAGCCTTCGGGGCCGCGGCACGTCTACTTTGCCAATACTGTCCGCTCACCGCTCGAAAGCGTTAACTTCGGGGGCGGTGGGTCCAGCCACAACATCTTCGCCTACAACCGCTTCGTCGCCGAGTCGCGTGTCGGCGTGCTGCTACGACGTGGGTCGGACGACAACCTGTTCCTGCAGAACCAATTTGTCCTGCGCGATTACGATGCCGACCCGGGCGGCTACCACGGCCCGCGCTACGAAAACACCAAACGCGTCGATCCGGGTTTCACCGAAACCTTCGGCTACGTCCCCGGCGGCGTATTGTTCCTCAGCGGCCCGGCGACCGGCAACCGCTTCATCGACAACACCTTCTTCGGCGTCCCCCAGGACAAGCTTTTCGTTGGAGTGGACCAGCCCGCGGCCAACGAGGGCAATACCGCTATCCCGCGGGTGCCGGCCGCGCTGCCCGACGTGCCGACCCCGCCGTTCGCGTCGCTGTTTGAGTGGTCCCGGACGCAGCGTGGGGGACGCTAGACCCATGCATCTCGCCACATTTTATGTGTCCCCCGCCGGCAGCGACCGCTGGCACGGCCACCTCGCCGAGCCCGCCGCCGACGGCTGCGACGGCCCGCTCGCCACGATCCGCGAAGCGGTCGCTCGGGTCCGTCACGCGCGAGAGCAGCGGCACCTCGCCGGCGAGGCGACGATCCGCGTCGCCGCGGGGCGGTACACGATGGCTCGGCCCTTGGAGTTTGGTCCCGAGGCACACGGCATCCGGGTGATCGCCGAGCCCGGCGCGGTGCTCGACGGCTCGGTCCCGATCACCGGCTGGGCGACCGAGCCCATCAACGGTCGGCCGTGCTGGGTCGCCGATGTCGGGCCGCTTCTGCTGGCGACACCGGGCACGCCGCGGAGCCTGTTCGTTGACGACGAGCGTCGGCCATGCAGCCGGTTTCCCAAGGCCGGCTGGTTGACCATCGCGGACGTGCCGGACGCGCCGCCCGACTTCGAGCTGGCCGACGGCTCGTCCCGTTTCGTCGTCGGCGAGGGCGACTTCGACCCGGCTTGGCGCAACCCGACGGACATCGAGGCGATCGTCAATCACCTGTGGACCGAGGAGCGGATGCCGGTGGCGGCGTACGACCCGGCGAGCCGTCGGGTCACGAGTTCGCGGCGGAGCATCTTCACGCTGCGCAACAAGGGCTGGATGGGCGAGACGCCCTGCGCGAAATACTTCTGGGAAAACGTATTCGAGGCGATGAGCGAGCCCGGCGAGTGGTACCTCGACCGCGTGGCCCAGCGGCTGTACTACCTCCCCAAACCCGGCGAAACGGCGGACGCCACGCAGGTCCGCCTCGGCGTGTTGACGCAGCTCGTTCGGGTCCACGGCGACGACACCGGGGGCGCCGACGGCAGGGCGTGGGGCGTCCACCTCGAGGGCCTGACCTTTGCCAACACCGACTGGCGGCCGTCCGAAGGCTGGGGCCGGTGGTGGGACCCCGAGAAGCCCGAACACGAATGGCGGGCCAAGGACTCGTACAACCACTTCGACCGCCAGTGGCCGCAGTCCGCGGCGAGCAGCGTGTCGGTGCGCTACGCCTCGGCGCCGCAAGCGGCGCACGACCTGCCGGGCGTGGTGAGCTTCGAGCTGGCCGAGGGCTGCGCGTTGGTGAGCTGTGCGTTCCGGGGCCTAGGTTTTTACGCGGTGGACGTGGGCGTCGGCTGCCGGCAGGTGCGCGTCGAACGTTCTCGGTTCGACGACATCGGCGCCGGCGGCGTGAAGATCGATGGCGCCGACCAGTCCGGCGACCCGCGCCTGCAAACCAGCCACGTCTACGTCGGCGACTGCACGATCACTCGCTGCGGCCGGGTGACGCCCAGCGCCGTGGGCGTGGCGATCCTGCACGCGTCGGACAGCGTCGTCGAGCACAACGAGATCGCCGACCAGTTCTACAGCGGTATCTCGGTGGGCTGGACGTGGGGCTTCGAGCAGGCGGTGTGCCAGCGGAACCTGATCCAGTACAACCACATCCACGACATCGGCCAGGGCCGGCTGTCGGACATGGGCGGCATCTACACGCTCGGTGTGCAGCCGGGCGCGATCCTCCGCGGCAACCACATCCACCACATCGAGAGCGGGCACTACGGCGGGTGGGGCATCTACCTCGACGAGGGCAGCGCGTACATCCGCGTCGAGGGCAATCTCGTGCACCACACGGGCAGCCAGGCGTTCAACGAGCACTGGGGCCGGCAAAACGTGGTGATCGGTAACGTGTTCGCGCTGTGCCGCCGGGAGCTCGCCCGGCTCTGCCGCGAAGAGCACGGCGGCCAGTATCACGTCCCCCCGCCGGGCTGCCTGTTCCTCCGCAACGTCCTGCTCACCGACGGCCCGGCCGTGTTCATGGACAACACGACTTACTTCGACATCGACGCGCTCACCAGCGACCTCAACGTCTTCTGGGACCGCGCCGCCGCCGACACGCCGACGATCTGGAACTACGCCCCCTGGCCCAAGATCGGCAAGCCCGCGCGGGCCATCGGCCTGGACGAGACTCGCAAACGCGGTTGGGACCTGCACTCACGGATCACCGACCCGAAGTTCGTCGACCCCGACGCCGGAGATTTCCGCGTCGCCGACGACTCGCCGCTGCACGCATTGGGCCTCTCGCCGCTGGACACCGAGCGGGTCGGGCCCCGTGCGATCCCGCCCACGTGGGTACCCGTCGTCCGCACGTTCTCGACCGTTCAGGAAGACACCTTCACCGACTGACCGGATCGAACCCCGATGACGTCGCAGCTCTTTGAACTAAACCCGGCCGAGTTCATCTTCGCATCGTTTGCCGACCGCGATATCTCCGATCAGCTGCCGCGGGTGTTCGGGGTTGAGGGGGACGGGCAGCGGGGGGTGGCGCAAGCGCGACAGTTCTGGGCGAACCTGCAGCTGCGTTGGGACGTGCCGGGGCGGGACGACGCGGGGGCGACGTTTGTCACCGGGCCGTTCTCGGTGGACACGGCGGGGTTCGATCGGTTTGTCGCGACGATGGAGGTCACGTCGGACGTCACGTTCGCGCTGGACGTCGAAGTCGACGGGGCGTGGCACACGCTGGCCGAGGGCGTGTGCGGCAACGACGGGCGGATGGAGACGGACGCGGCGTTGCCGACGAGGGCGGAGACGCTGGCCGCGGTGCGTTTGCGTCTGCGGAAGCACACACCCGGGCCGGCGGTGGTCAAGCTCGTGTGGTTCGCGGTGGCGGACTCGGCCCGGCGTGACCTGCTGCTCGAGCCGAAGTGGACGCCCGACCCGGACTGGCCCGGGCTGTTGCTGCCGGCCGGGGACGCCAGCCGGGCCGCTCGGCCTTCGCCCGCAACGCCGGGAGCAGGTCGGCGTCGAACAGCAGGC
>JBCBSA010000092.1:0-8760 GCA_039819425.1 Planctomycetota bacterium | reverse complement strand
GGCGTCGGGCTCTCCACGGGGTGCGGGGTGTCGTCGGTGATGGGCAGTCGGGGCAGCGCTTCGATGAACCGCCGGCCGTAGGGTTTGGTCCGCAGCCGGGGGTCGAGGACGACGACTTTACCCGTGTCCTGTTTCGATCGGATGAGCCGGCCGAAGCCCTGCTTGAACTTCAGCACCGCCTCGGGCAGGGCGTACTCGCCGAACGCGTTGCCGCCGCGGGCCTTGATGCGTTCGGTCCGCGCCTCGATCAGCGGCCGGTCGGGCACCGCGAACGGCAGGCGGGTGATGACCACCAGCCGCAGCGCTTCGCCGCGCACGTCCACGCCCTGCCAAAAACTGTCGGCCCCGAGCAGCACGCTGCGGTGGTTTTCCCGGAAGGCGTCGAGCATCGCCGACCGCTGCATCGCTTCGCCCTGCACGAGCAGCGGCATGTTGCGCTGGGCCGTGTGCGGCCGCAGCCACTCGGCGGCCCGCCGCAGCATCGCGTAGCTGGTGAACAGCACGAACGCCCCGCCGTCCGACGCGTCGAGGTGTCGCAGGAGGGTCGGTGCCATCGCGTCGAAGTACCCCGGGTGGCTCGGCTCGGGCAGCCGGCGGGCGACGATCAGCTCCGCCTGATTCGCGTAGTCGTAGGGCGAGCCCAGCAGCAGCGTCTGGGCCTCTTCACACCCCAGCCGCCGTTTGAGGTGCGCGAACGGGTCGGTCTTTGCCGTCGGTTTTGTCGGTCCTCCCGGACCGCCCGTCGCCAGCGTCGCCGATGTCATCACCACGGGTAGCGGGTCGCCCTTGGGCGTCTTCGCCTCGAACAGCCGCGGCTTCATCAACGCCGCCACCTCGACCGGCGCACAGTGCATCGTCACCCGGTCGAACCGCCCACGCTTCGTCACCTCGACCCAGTACACGCTGTCCGGCACCGTCTGTTCGACGAGCGCCTTGAGTGTGTCGCCGAGCGCCTCGGCCCGATCGGCGAACCCCTGCACCTCCAGCCGGTCGTCCTCGCCGTCGAGCGCCGTCTTCACCCGCCGCAGCAGGATCGACAGCTCGTGCAGCAGGGGGGTGAGCGGGTTGCTCACCACGTTCGGCTCGCGCACCCGGCCGTTGCCTTTGCCGAAACGCTCGTGCCAGACGTGTAACTCATCAAAGAAGTTGTCCGCCGCCAGGGCCACCTTCTCCACCGCCCGCACCGCGTTGTTGAACAGCTGCATGTCCAGCTTCTTCTGCAGCGACGGCAGCACCCCGCGGTGACGCTTGGCCTGGTACAGCCGAGACAGCAGGTAGTTCACCCGGTACTTCGTGACCGACAGCCCGAAGTGGTCGCTGGCCACGTCCTCGACCGTGTGCGCCTCGTCCAGCACCACCGCGTCGTACGGCGGCAGGATCGACGCTCCCCCGGAAGATTCCGCACGCACGGCCAGGTCCGCAAAGAACAACGCGTGGTTCACCACCAGGACGTCGGCGTTCTCCATCCGCCGACGCGCCGCCTGGTAGTGGCACTTCTCGTAGGTCGGGCAGCGCTTGCCCTGGCAGTCCTCGCTGTCGCTGCGCACGTCGTCCCAGACCGAGGGCGCTTCGAGTTGCGGGAGGCTGGCGAGCGAACCATCGGCCGTGTCCTGCGCCCAGTCGACCACGGCCCGGATGCTGCGCTCCTCGGCCGAGCCGTCGAACAGCGAGGCCTTGCGTTCCCACGCCCGGTTCATCCGCCGCAGCGAGACGTAGTTGCCCCGGCCCTTGACCAGCACCGCCGAGAACTCGTCCGCTCCGACGCCCGGAAGGATCGCCTGCAGGAGCGGGATGTCCTTCTCGATGATCTGCTCTTGCAGCGCGATCGTGTGCGTCGAGACGACGACGCGTCGCTTCTCGTCCCTGCCGCGTTCACCGGGCCGCATGAGGTGGGCGATCAGCGGCAGCAGATAAGCGAACGATTTGCCCACGCCCGTGCCCGCCTCGACCAGCAGCTTCGACCCCGCGTCGAGCGCGTCCTCCACGGCCTCGACCATGGCGAGCTGCTCGGGCCGTCGCTCGTACCGCTCGCCCAATCGGCGGGCGATCGGCCCGTCGTCGGCGAGGATCGCGGTGGGGTCGAACGTCACGGCGGGATTGTACGTTTCCTGTTCGGGCCCGTGGCCTCAGCGGTCCCCATGTGGCCCGGAGCCCTGCTGCATCCGTTCGACCATCACGTCCTGATTCAGCACCGGCAGGAACTTTTGGTAGCCGTCGGGGTACGTCTCCAACACGAAGTGCGTGACGAGTCGCCCGACGACGTCGAGCAGTGGCTCGGGCTGCCAGGGCTTGGCGATGTACTGATCGACGGCGGCCTCGTTGATCGCGCGGATGGTGTCCTCGTGGGTGGCCAGCCCGGTGAGCAGGAGCTTGCGGGTGTGCGGCAGGTCGCCGCGTTCGCGGACGGACGTGAGGAACTGGACGCCGGTGACGCCCGGCATCACGTGATCCGAAACGATGAGCGCCACCGGCACCCCGCGGTCGATCATGTCGTCGAGCACGGCTCCCGCGTCCTCGGCGCTCTCGGCGTCGACCAGGTCGAACAGCTCGGCGAACGGCTCGAGGTCCTTGAGCAAGGCGGCGAGGACCTCGCGCTGGTCGTCGATACAGAGGATCACGGGTTCAGGCATCGAGCACCTCTCGGGGCAGGCGGACGACGAAGCGGGCGCCGGTCGCGGTGTTGTGGGCGGTGACGTCGCCGCCGGCCTCGGCCGCGACGCGCTGGACGATGGACAGGCCGAGGCCGAGCCCGAAGTTCAGGCCGTGCTTCTTGGTCGAGAAGCTGGGCTCGAAGATGCGGGGCAGCACGTCGGCGGGGATGCCGGGGCCCGTGTCGTCGATGGTGACGACGAGGTGGCTCGCCGTGGCGCGGGAGGCGACGGCGATGGCGGGTCGGCGTGTCGGCGTGCCCCCGGCGGTCATGGCCTCCAGGCCGTTCTTCACCAGGTTGGTCCACACCTGCACCAGCTTGCCCGGGTTGGCGCGGATCGGCGGCAGCTCGCCCAGGTCGGCCCGGAGTTCCACGGCGTCGAGCTGGCCCCGCAGGATCTTCAGCGCCGTGTGGATCGTTTCGTTCACGTCGACCGGCTGCTCGCGATCGCTCCGCGCAGCGCCCAGGTCCCGCATCGACTGGACGACGTGCTCGGCCTGCTCGGCGGCGAGGCGCATGTCGTGGATCGTCGCGCCCAGCTCCCACAGCCGGGCGACGTGCTTCGCGTTCTTCTTGAGCTGGTTGAAGCTGCCGAGCTGGCCCTCGGACAGGCCGGTGCGGGCGAGTTGGCGGGCGTCGGCGTAGGAGAGGCCCAGGTTTTTCTCGAGGGCCGCGGCGTGTTGGCGGACCTCGGCGGCCGAGGCGTGGCGGCCGTGGACCAGGCCGGCGTCGAACGCGCGGTGCAGCACGCGTTCGTTGCGGTCCACGACGACCTGCACCGTCTGGGCGATCCACGCCGTGCCCCGCACCAGCACGGTCAGCGCGTTGTTCAGCTCGTGCGCCACCCCCGCGGCCAGCTGCCCGAGCGCCGAGACCCGCTCCACCTGGTCCAGCTGTTCGCGGGTCTCGCGCTCCCGCTCGGCGAGCTCCAGCGCCGCCCGCTCCCGGCGGTACAGCTCGCCCAGCACGATCGGCATCAGCAGCCGCTCCAGAGAAGGCTCGCCGGGAGCGATCGGCATGTCCCGCTCCACATACCCCAGCTCGGTCGGTTCAACCGCCTTCACCGTCTGCCGCGTCGGGCCGCCGCTGAAAAAACTGTGCACCCCCACCAGGTTGCCCGGCCCGGCCCGCATCACGTCGGTCCGCGTCCCGTCCGCCTCCACCATCACCCCGCGCACCAGCCCGCTCCGTACCCGGTACAGCCGGCGGTTGGCCACCCCCTGACCCATCAGCACCTCGCCCATATCCAACCGCACCGTCCGCGTGGGCTCGGCGAAGTGGCGGTCGATCACCGCCTCGAGGTTCGCGTCCGTGGTGTGGGCCATAACGGTTATGTTCCGTCCTACCCCGCGGTCCCGTCAACGACCGGCTTCGCCGGCCTCAGCGATCGAAGAAACCCAGCAGATTCATCAGCACCGCCATCGCCGCGGTCAGCCCCAGCCCCAGCAGCCCGACGGCCGTCCCCGCCTTGGCCATGTGCCCGGTCTTGATCCAGCCCGTGGCGTAGGCCATCGCGTTGGGCGGGGTGCTGATCGGCATCGTCATCGCCAGCGACGCCGAGAACGTCACCACCAAAATCAGCATCATCTGCCCGCCCAGCGGCGCCAGCGACGAGAGCGACGCCCCCAGCGCCGCCATGATCGGCAGCACCAGGTTCGCCGCCGCCGTGTTGCTCATGAACGTCGCCATCAGGTACGTCAGCACCACCGCGATCCCCACGATCAACAACGCCGGCAGCGTCTCGAACGGGATGCTCTCCACCAGCGCCCCGCTCAGCCCGGTCTCCGACAACGCCAGCCCCAGCGCAAACCCCCCGGCGACGAGCCACAGCACGTCCCAGCTCAGCCCCTTAAGGTCCTGCGACGTCATGATCCCCGTGCAGCAGAACACCGCCACCGGGATCAGCGCCACCGTGTGCGACGTCATCCCGTGCACCGTCCCCCCGGTCAGCCACAGCCCGATCGTCGCCGCCGACGTGACGTACACCACCCACGCCTGCCCGCTCCTCATCCATCTCCCCCGGAACTCGACTTCAAGCCGCGGCTTGCTCGGCCGGAACATCAACAGTAACAGCAGCCACGCCAGCACCAGCAGCACCACCACGAACGGCAGCCCAAACCCCATCCACCCCGCGAACGTCACCAGCGGCTGGCCGTCCGCATCGACGAGGTACTTCATCCCCACCGCGTTCGGCGGCGTGCCGATCGGCGTGCCGATGCCCCCGACGTTCGCCGCGAACGGGATCGCCAGCGCGAAGCTGATCCGGGCCGGGTCGTCCGCGTCGATGCTCTTGAGCACCGGCATCAACACCGCCAGCATCATCGCCGTCGTCGCCGTGTTGCTCATGAACATCGAGAACACCGCCGTGATCGCCATCATCCCCAGCATCACCCACGCCGTCCGCGTGCCGAACGGTTTGAGCAGCACCCGCCCCAGATTCGTGTCCAGCCGGTACTTCGTCGCCGCCGCGCCCAGAAAGAACCCCCCGAGAAACAGCATGATGATCGGGTCCGCGAACGTCGCCATGATCGACCGGTAGGGCACCAACTCGCCGAATACTTCCGGGGCGGTTCCTTCCGGGGGCAGGAGCCACTTCACGCTGCGGTCCGAGATCGTCATCAACGACACCACGATCACCAGCACCGACGTCGCGAAGATCGGGATCGGCTCGAGCACCCACAGACACAACGCCAGGGCGAAGATCGCCACCGTCCGGTGCTGCGTCACCGTCAGCCCGTCGATCGGGATCGCCTCCCGCGGGATCAATAACACCACCAGCGGCACCAAGAGCGCGACGCCGAGTTTGATCAGCCTGGCACGGTCCATACGAGCGGTCCCTCAACCCGAACAAGCAAGCCGGCGTCGACCATAAACACTTCCCGCCTCCCCGCAAGCCGCACCGCAGACGTGCGGCTTCACCCGGTCCCGCATCGTCCCGAGCCGGGGGTCTAAATCCCGCGCTACACTTGCCGGGTTCACCTCTACGCCCCAGAACCGATCGAGACCCTAAGCCATGATCCAAGCCTACGCCGCCCCCGAAGCCGGTCGACCGTTTGAATCCTTCGAATACGACCCCGGTGAGCTCGGGCCCGACGACGTCGAGATCGACGTCATCGCCTGCGGCATCTGCCACTCGGACCTGTCGATGCTCGACAACGAGTGGGGCATGACCGCGTATCCGTTCGTCGGCGGCCACGAGGTCGCCGGCACCGTCGCGGCCGTCGGCGAGCACGTGCCGAACCTCGCGGTCGGCGACACCGTCGGATTGGGCTGGTTTTCCAAGTCCTGCATGCACTGCGACCAGTGCATGGGCGGCCGGCACAACCGCTGCGTCAACGACCCCCAGGGCACCATCGTGCAGCGCCACGGCGGCTTCGCCGACAAGGTCCGCGCCCACTGGGGCTGGGTCACGCCCATCCCCGACGGGCTGGAACCCAAAAAAGTCGGCCCGCTGTTCTGCGGCGGCATCACCGCGTTTACCCCTTTCGAGCAGCATCATGTCACCGCCCTGTCCCGCGTCGGCGTGATCGGCATCGGCGGGCTGGGCCACCTGGCGCTGCTGTTCGCGAAGGGCTTCGGCTGCGACGTCACCGCCTTCTCGACCTCGCCCGACAAAGAGCCCGAAGCCCGTCAACTCGGCGCTCACCACTTCGTCAACGTCAAGGAAGACGGCGCCCTCGAAAAGCTCGCCGGCCGCTTCGACCTGGTCATCAACACCACCAACGTCTCGCTCGACTGGGACGCCTACGTCAACACGCTCGCCCCCGGCGGCGTGCTGCACACCGTCGGGGCCGTGCTCGCCGGCTTCGGTGTGAGCAACAGCTTCCCGCTGATCCTCGGCCAGAAATCTCTCGCCGGCTCGCCGCTGGGCAGCGTCGCGACGACCCGCAGGATGCTCGAGTTCTGCGCCCGCCAGGGCATCGAGCCCGTTACCGAAAGCTACAAAATGGCCGACCTCAACGACGCCTTCGAGAAACTCAAAACCGGCAGCCCCCGCTACCGCCTCGTCCTCGAAGCCGCCTGACCCCCCGGGCAAGGAGTCCCCCCGTGAAGGTTGCCTTCATCGGCTACGGCAGCATGACCCGGGCCCTCGCCGGCCGCTGGGCCGCCGACCACGACCTGTTCATCGGCGGCCGCGACCCCGACAAGGCCGCCGCCCTCGCCGACGACCTCGGCGACGGCACCGCCCACGGCGACTCCGCCGCGGCCGTCGCCTTCGGCGAGGTCGTCGTCCTCGCCACGCCCCACGCCGCCGCCCTCGGCGTCATCGAGGGTGTCGGCCCCGAAGCCTTCGCCGGCAAGACCCTCGTCGACATCAACAACCCCGTCCCCGGTTACGCCGACGGCGACTTCACCGTCGCGACCTACGCCGGCAAGTCCCTCGCCGAGGCCCTCGCCGACGCCGCCCCCGGCGCCCACGTCGTCAAAGCCTTCAACTGCTGCCAGGCCAAGGTCTGGGAGATGGACCCCCCGGAATTCGACGGCCGACGCCTGGTCACGCCCCTCTGCGGCGACAACCCCGAGGCCAAGCAACACGTCGCCCAACTCATCGAAGCCCTCGGCAGCGAGCCGCTGGACTTCGGCGAGCTCAAGTACGCCCATCAACTCGAGTGCGTCGCCGGCCTGGTCATCAAGCTGCTCTTCTCCAGCCGCGACCCCCACACCGTCTTCAACCTCATCCAACCCGAAGTCAAACCGATCGCCTGACCCACAACCTCTGCCAAGGAAACCGATGAAACCGACTACCACGATCCTCAGCGTACTCGCCGCCGTCGCCCTCATCGCCCCGACCGCTCACGCCGACCACACCCCCGACCACAAGACCTCCGACGCCAAAGCCCTCGCCGTCCTCGAACGCGTCGCCTCCGCCGTCGGCACCTACCAGGACCTGCTCCATAAGGTCGACGTCGAATACACCTATACCTACCGCGACAACAACACCGGCGCGTCCGACGTCTCGATCGAACGCTACCTCTTCGACGGCGAGAAGTCCTGGGCCAAGTACACCACGTCCGACAAGTTCGTCTTCCCCGACAACGACGGCATCCCGGTCCAGGGCTGGAACGGCTCCGAGGCCTGGGTCACCCTCGACGGCGAGCCCGTCACCGACCAGGCCGCCGTCGGCCTCGCCCGCTTCCTCCGGCCGACCAACTTCTACTGGTTCGCCATGATGCAGAAACTCACCGACCCCGGCACGATCCACCAACACCTGGGCGTCCGCACCGTCAACGATACCGACTACGACGTCGTCGAGCTCACCTTCGATGTGCCCGACGGGACCCCGGCCGACACCTACGTCCTCTACGTCAACCCCGACACCCACCTCGTCGACCGGTTCCTGTTCACCGTCGTCGACTTCGGCGTCGTCGATACCCCGTTCATGATGGAGGTCGAGCACGAAGCCTTCGGCCACCTCATGCTCCCCGTCACCCGCCGCTACACCGCTTCCGACTGGGACGGCAACGTCCCCGACGACGCCGTCTGGGTCGACGAAATCATGGAAGACCTCACCTTCGGCAACGGCTTCCCCGCCAGCGCCTTCGACCCCCCTGACTCCTGATTCCGCCTCGCCCACCCTTAACCCGGCACCCGTACTCCGCAGTCTTCGCATCGCCACTGCCGCAGCCCCGCGACCGGAAACCAAAAGACAAGGATCGTCAGCATCGCCCAACCCCGACCCGCCCGCGATCGGTACACCTCGGTCGAGCCGCACTGCGGGCACCGACGCCCGTCTGCGTCTTTGTTTACTGCCGTCCAGTTTTCGTCTGCCTCGAAACTCGGGCCCACGCTCCGGCCTGGTGAGGTTTCGGGTGAGTTGTCGTACACCAGCGCCGCCGCCTCCTCTTGGCGGGTGTCGGGTACCAGCAGATCGACCCCCACCGCTACGCCCAGCGACCACTCCGTCGCGACCAGGAACTCGTTACTCAGTTGAGTTGGGATCCCCGACCCCGCGAGCATCGCCCGATCGACGTGGGCCTCTTCCGCCGTGTTGTACGTCCGCACCGCCACCCAATCGCTCGGCGTGTCGCCCACGCCATCGGTAAACCGGTCTTCACGATGAGCTGCCTCTGCCGCGTGTTCCGCCGACCCTGATCCCCTCAACCAACCGG
>JBCBSA010000091.1:0-8783 GCA_039819425.1 Planctomycetota bacterium | reverse complement strand
TCGTGGTGCCGCCGCCGCGGATGGTCGAGGCGATGCGGGACGGGCGGCTGGCGGGGTTCTGCGTGGGCGAGCCTTGGAACTCGTTGGCGGTGCGCGAGGGGTTGGGTGAGGTGGCGATCACGAAATACGAGCTGTGGAACAACAGCCCGGAGAAGGTGCTGGGCGTGACGGCCGAGTGGGCCGAGCGGTACCCGACGACGCACCGGGTGCTGATCGAGGCGTTGATCGCGGCGTGCCGGTGGCTGGACGAGCCGGGGAACCGGGCCGAGGCGTGTGCGTTGCTGTCGTTGCCGCAGTACGTCGGGGTGGAGGCGTCGCTGCTGGAGCGGTCGATGACGGGTCGGCTGGTGAAGTCGCCCGGCGGCGAGCCGGCGGGCGCGTCTGCGGACTTGCCGGGGGACCTCCCGGGGGCGGCCGACTTCCACGTGTTCCATCGGTACCAGGCGAACTTCCCCTGGCGGTCGCACGCGGCTTGGCTGCTGACGCAGATGCGGCGGTGGGGGCAGGTGGACGAGTCGGCGGATATCGCCGACGTGGCGGGGCGGGTGTTCCGGACGGATGTTTATCGGTCGGCGGCGGGGGCGGTGGGCCTGCCGTGCCCGGACCGCGACGAGAAGAGCGAGGGCGAACACGCCTCGGCGTGGACGCTGACCGCCGCCGAGGGCGACCTGGCGATGGGCCCGGACCGCTGGTTCGACGGCCACCGCTTCGACCCCGCCCGCCCCGACGACTACCTGAACGGCTTCGCGATCCGCCGAGACCCGGCGTCGCTGCGCGAGGCGAGAGGAACCGACCGCTGAACCGAACACCGATGTTGGACGAGACGCGTGGGGAAGCCCCGGTAATACGCCGGGGCCAAGCGCGTCGGAGTTGAAATTACAAGCCCCCGCAACGGCGCGGGGGGTGACCCGATGAGCGGCGAAAGGCCGCTCTGCCCGCTGTCGTTTTATCACTGCGGACGCCGAGCACGGCCTGCCCGACGCGCCGCGTTGCCCTTTTGGAGCCTGAAGAGATGCCTCGAATGAATCGATTTTTGACCCGGACCTTGTGCTGTTTTACGGTGTCCGCGATGGGCCTGATGGCCTCGCTCGCCGCGCCGACGCCGGCCCAGGCGCAGCTGGCCGACCCCGCCGGCGCGGACACGCTGGTCGACCGGATGTTCGCCCAGGCCCCGGCCGAAGCGCCGCCGGTCCTCGATCCCCCCGCCGAGTCCGCCCCGCCGCCGCTGCCGGCCGACGGCGAGCTGCCCGTGGGCGAAGACGGCAAGCCGATGACGCTCGAAGAGGTCGTCAAGTCGGGCCAGGTGACCTTCAACCTCCGGCTGCGTTACCAGTACGCCGACAGCGAAACGCTGGCCGCGTCCAACTCGTCGACCGGCCGTCTCCGCCTGGGCTACAAGACCGCGGAATACGAGGGCCTGTCGGGCTTCATCGAGTTCGAGGGCACCCGCGCCGCCGACCCCCAGGGGTTCAACTCCGTGGTCAACGGCGTGCCCGGCACCCCCGTCGCCGACCCCGAGAACGAAGAGCTCAACCAGCTGTACCTGCAGTACCACCACACCAACGAAGACACCGGCTACGAGTTCTTCGGCCGCGCCGGTCGCCAACGCCTCATCCTCGACGACTCCCGCTTCGTCGGCAACGTCGGCTGGCGCCAGAACGAGCAGACCTTCGACGCCGGCTACTTCGAGGTCACCCCCCTCGCGGGACTCACCGGGCGCTACGGCTACATCCAGGAGGTCAACCGGATCTTCGGCGAGGCCGGCTCGGGCGGCACCGCCGACTTCGAGTCCGACTCCCACCTCGTCAACGTCTCGCTCGACAAGCTCGCCTTCGGCGACCTGAACCTCGGCAAGCTCGTGGGCTTCGCCTACATCTTCGATTTCGCCAACTCCGAAGCCAACAGCACCAACACCTTCGGCGTCCGCCTCACCGGCCAGCAGCCGGTCAACGACGACTGGGCCTTCGGCTACGCCGGCTCCTACGCTATCCAGACCGACCGCAGCGGCAACCCCAACGGCGACTTCACCGTCGACTACGCCGCCCTCGAGCTCAAGGGCGTCTACCAGAAGAAGTGGCAGTTCGGCGTCGGCTACGAGCTGCTCGGCTCGGACGACGAGGTGCAGTTCCTCACGCCCCTCGCCACGCTGCACAAGTTCAACGGCCTGGCCGACGTCTTCCTCGCCGGCCCCGGGGCCAACGGCGGGCCCTTCGGGCTCCAGGACTTCTACGCCTTCGCCGCCGTGTCCCTGCCCTTCGGCGTCAACGGCAAGGTCGTCTACCACAACTTCCTCAACGCCGAGGAGGGCGACCCGCTCGGCCAGGAGATCGACTTCGTCCTGACCAAGAAGCTCTCGCCCAACGCCACGATCCTGTTCAAGTACGCCAACTTCTACGACGGCGACTCCTACACCGTGCCGGGCGGCCCGACGATCTCGTTCGCCGACATCACCCGGACGACAATCCAGCTCGACTTCAAGTTCTGATCGCCGCCGATCAACCCCGCCCCGCCCGCCCCGCCCGGCGGGCGGGGTTTTCATCGGACAGGATTTCTCCGACAATCTCTCGATGCCCTTCGTGCTCCATCCGCCGCCGCGTCCGCCGCGTCTTCAACGGACGCTGTCGCTGCCACAGTGGGCCCCCTCCTCCGCGGACTCCCCGGTCGCTTTACGCCGGACGCCGCAATCCATCGGCTACCTGCGGCTGTCGGTCACGCGCGGCTGCTCGATGCGTTGCACCTACTGCCGGCCCGGCTTCGACCGCGGGCACGACCCCGCGGCGTTCGACGCCGACGACTTCGCGTTCCTCGCTGGGCACCTGCACCGCACCCACGGCCTGCGCAAGGTCCGGATCACCGGCGGCGAGCCCACGACCCGCCGCGACCTGCGCGACATCCTCGAACGGGTCGCCGCGGTGGGCGTGCCCGACCTGGCGGTGACCACCAACGGGCTGACGCTGGCGCGGGACGCGGCGCGGCTGCGCGACGCGGGGCTGGGGCGGGTCAACGTCAGCCTCGACACGCTCGACCCCGGACGCTTCGAGCGGCTGACGGGGGTCAACGGGCTGGAGCGCGTGATCGACGGGATCGACGCGGCGCGGGCGGCCTTCGCCCCGAGAAGCATCAAGCTGAACATGGTGGTCGTCGCGGGTCAGAACGAGGCGGACCTGCCGGCGTTGCTGGGCTTCGCGGCGGGGCGGGGGTTGCCGCTGCGGCTGATCGAGCTGATGCCGATGGGCCCGATCGCGGCGGGTTGGCAGGAGCGGTACGTGCCCGAGACGCGGATGCGGGCGGCGCTGGCGGGGGTGGTGCGGGCGTGGCGGCCGGCCGAAACGGGGGGTGCCGGGCCCGACGCGGCACGGCGATATGTGGCGGAGCTGCGCGACGGGCGGGCGGCGGAGGTGGGGTTCATCACGCCGATGAGCCGGCACTTCTGCGACACCTGCGATCGGCTGCGGGTGACGGCGGACGGATCGGTGTACCCCTGCCTGATGGACGCGGCGCGGGGGTCGGTGGCCGACGCGGTGCGGGGCCGGGACGGGGCGGCGGTGGACCGGGCGTTGGCCGCGGCGTACGCCCGCAAGGCCGACGTCCACCCGGCGGTCGCGCCGGGGATCATGACGCACCTGGGGGGCTAGCGGATGGCGGGTCGCGTGAGCTCGGTGTTGCCGGCCATGTGTCCGCCGCACGACGCGGCGGCGGCGTTGTGCGAACGGGTAGCCGTGGTGGGCACGGAGGTCGTGCCGTTGGCGGCCGCGGCGGGGCGGGTGTTGGCCGAGCGGGTGGCGGCGGACCGGGACAGCCCGGCGGCGGACGTGTCGGCGATGGACGGCTACGCGGTGCGGGTCGCGGACTGGAACGGTCTGGCGGGAGGCGAAAGAAGGGCGGTGGCGTTCGAGGTCGAGACGGGGGCGTCGCCGCCGGCGTTGCCCGAGGGGGCGGTGGCGCGGGTGTTCACCGGCGGGGTGGTGCCGGCGGGGGCCGAGGCGGTGGCCAAGCGGGAGGACGTGGTCGAGACCCCGGGGTTCGCCGCGCCGCGATCGAGCGTGGAGTCGGTCACCACGGGGCAGCACATCCGCCGACGGGGCGAGAACGCCGCGGCGGGCGACACGCTGCTCGAACCCGGGAGCGTGCTCACGGCCCCGGCGATTGCGGCGTCGGCGTCGGCGGGCCGAGCCGAGCTGACGGTGCACCGGCGGGTGCGGGTCGCGGTGCTCGTGACGGGCAACGAACTCGACGGACCCGCCGTCGACGAGGCGATCGGCGAAGCGCGGGTGCGCGACAGCAACGGCCCGGCGTTGGCGGCGCTGCTGGGCGGGCCGGCGTGGATCGAGCGGGTCGAGGTCGCGCACGTCGGCGACGACCCGGCGGCGACACGCGACGCGATCGCGCGGCTGGTCGAGGGTTGTGACGTGCTGGTGACGACGGGCGGGGTGTCGATGGGGGACCACGACCGGGTGCCGGGGGCGCTGCTCGAGTTGGGGGCGGAGGTGGTGTATCACCACCTGTCGATGCGGCCCGGCAAACCCAACTTGGGGGCGTACTTTCCGGGAGAGATTCGGGGGGCGGCGGCGGTGTGTTTGCCGGGGAACCCGGTGTCGGTGCTGGCGGGGGGGGTGGTGTTGGCGGGGCCGGTGCTGAGGCGGGCGGCGGGTTGGTTGGGTGAAGTGAATCGGCCGGCGGTGGAGGTGGTGGGGTCCGCGAAGCCGATCCCGCTGACGCGGTTTTTGTTGGCGCGGTTGGACGGCGCGGGTCGGGCGGTGTTGCTGGACCACCGGGGGTCGGGCGACGTGGCGGCGGTGGGGCGGTCGGCGGGGTTGGTGGAGTTGCCGGCGGGGGTGGACCACGAGGCGGCGGAGCACCGCGGGAAGCGTTGGCCGTGGTGGACGTGGAGCGTGTCGCCGTGAGCGGCGGGGCGGTTGAGTTTCCCTTGGCTCATTACGTTCTGGCGGGGGGTCGGAGTCGGCGGTTCGGGTCGGACAAGGCGCGGCACGCGATCGACGGGGTGCCGATGGTGGTGCGGGTGGCCGAGGCGTTCGCGGGGCGGGCGTCGCGGACGGTGGTGGTGGCGCAGCGGGAGGGGGCGTATGCGGATTTGGGTTTGAAGACGATCGCGGACGGGGTCGCGGACCGCGGGCCGGTGGCGGGTCTGGCGGCGGCGCTGGGTCACGCGCTGGCCGCGCCGGCGGGGGGCGGGTCGGCGGGTTGGCTGCTGCTGACCAACGCGGACCTGCGCTGGCCGCGGGCGTCGGTGCTGGACCGGTTGGTTGCGGCGGCGGGATCGACGTCGGTCGCGGCGGTGTACGGGGACGGCAAGCGATATCTGCCGTTCCCGGGTTTGTATCGGGTGGCTGCGGGGTCGCGGGCCGACGCCGAGCGGGTGTTGGAGGGGCCGCGGTCGTCGATGCAGGCGCTGCTTCGGGGTTGGGGCGAACGGGTGGCGGTGGCGGCGGTGGATGGCGACGACCGGGGGCTGCGAGATTTGGATACGCCGGCGGGGTGAAGGCCGTCAGGGCGAGGGCGTGTCGGGGGACGACGACAGGGGGGCGAGGGTGGTGCGGAGGACGTGTTCCCAGCGTCGACCGAAGACGGGGGTGAGGCCGTGGCCGGGCTGGGCGTACATCTCGACGAGGGCGGCTTTGTTGGCCAGCGGCACGGCGAGGTCGAGGGTTTGGTCGGCCCGCTCGACGGTGACGACGACCTGCTGGCCGGCGCGGTAGCGTCGCATGAGTTCGGGGAAGTTCTGGTCGGGTAAGAGCGGCCGGCCGTCGAGGGCGAGGACGCGGTCGAACGGGCGGAGTCGGCCGGTGGCGGGGAAGCCGGGGAGGACGCGGGTGACCAGGACGTAGGCGGGCGTGTCGGGTTGGTCGGTGGGGGTGGGGTTCTGGGCGGACTGGACGACGCCGAGCGACGCGGGCCCGTCGGCGGGGAAGGTTTCGAGGCGGAGCCGGCGGAGGAAGTGGTGGCGGGCGACGCCGAGCAGGCGGTGGCGGACCTCGGGGCCGGCGTCGGGCGGGGCGAGGGCGGCGAGTTCGTCGGGCGTCAACGACGGATCGATCAGCAGCGCGTCGGTCGCGGCCTGGCGGACGGCGTAGTCGGGGTGGCCCAGGTCGGCGACGAGGTCGGCGGGGGTGGGGTCCCGGTCGTCGGCCGACGCCGAGGCGACCGCGGCGAGCAGCACCGCCACGCCAAGGGTCTGTCCACGCAACCGGTTCGAGGCCCGCTTCATGATTCAACCTTAGATCAGTCTTCGAGCGCCGCGACGAGTTTGTCGGCGTTTTTCTGGAACCAGCGGACCTTGCGTTCGACCATGGGCAGGAAGCGTCCGCCGGGCATCCGGCCGAACATCCCGGTGGCGCCGATGGGGATGACGCTCTCGGCGACGAGCGCCTCGATCATGAGGTGGGGCAGGACGCGGAGCTCGGCCCGACTGAGCACGGCGTCGGGGACCGAGTCGTAGCCCCGGACGAAGCGTTTGAGCCGGGACTCGTCGGGGTAGTCGGGCCACTCCTCGGGGTCGTCGCCCTTGCCGATCATGGAGAACTGCAGGGCGCCGTTGGAGGCGTCGAGGATGCGCTGCTGCATGCGGGCGGCGTCGTAGTCGATGACGGCGACGACGCGGGGTCCGCGGAAAAGCATGTTGCCGGGGTGCCAGTCGGCGTGGGCGATGCCGAGCGGCCAGTCTTCGAGGCCGGCGGCCTTGGTGCGGCGGGCGGCCTCTTGGTAAGACTCGTGGAGGAACTGGGTGAGCCGGCCGACTTCCTGGCGGTCGAGGTCGGGCTCGGTCTGCATCAGGGTGGTGGGGATGGCGTTGCAGGACGGGGGGACCGAGCGGGCGGCGTGGTACGAGCCGCGGGAGGGCTGGAACTTGGGCCGGTGGTCGGCGAGGAGTTTGTGGAAGAGGGCGAGGGTGCGGCCGGCCTCGGCGGTGGCCTCGAGGGACTGGTCGTAGCCCGAGCCCTGGATGAACTCGAAGAGCTCGTAGGTGGCGTTGTTCCAGGTGAGCATCGAGTTGCGGTTGTGCCGGGTGCCGATGAGGTGGGGCAGCGGGAACTGGCGGTCGGCGAGGTGGCGCTGGACGCCGTGGCAGAACGCGACCTTGTGGGGGTCGTCGCGGCCGCGGGCCCGGCGTTTGAGCAGGTAGGCGCGGTCGGCGGTGCGGACGATGAGCTTCGGGGCCTTGCGCGAGCCGCGGGGGTATTCGCGGACCTCCTCGAGCACGCCCAGGTCGTAGTGCGACAGGACGACGGCCAGCTCCTCGGGGGCGAAGGTCTGCCGCCCGGCGTGACCGCTGCCGAGGCTGGGCACCGCCGACAGGTCGGCACCCGCTCCCGGAAAAGACTGCCCGGCGCGGCTGCCGCCCGAGCCGGGGCTCCCGGCGTCGGCCGCGTCGGGGTCGGTGGTCGTCGCCGGGCGGGGGTGGGAAGACATGGGGGTAATGGATTTTAGATTGGCCAAGGCACCGGGAGGAAACATCGGGCCGGCGACCCAATCAAAAATCCTCAATCAAAAATCGCCTCACTCGACGTTCTGCACCTGTTCCTTGATCCGGTCGATGCGGCTCTTGATCTCCACGACGGCCCGGCCGATGGCGGCGTCGTTGCTCTTGCTGCCGATGGTGTTGGCCTCGCGGAGCATCTCCTGGGCGATGAAGTCGAGGGTGCGGCCGGCGGGCTCGCCGCCTTTGCCGGGGGGGTTGGAGCTTCCGGGGGCACCCGTTTGGATGACTTCGGCGAACTGGTCGAGGTGGCCGGCCATACGGGAGAGCTCTTCGCTGATGTCGGCCCGGTCGGCGAAGACGGCGACCTCGCGGATCAGGTCGTTCTCGTCGACTTTCAGTTTGGCCTTGGCCAGCAGCTCGTCGACGCGGGCGGTGAGCTTCTGGTGGTATTCGTGGACCACGAGCGGGGCGCGCTCGGCGACGTGGGCGATCTGGCCGCGGATGTGGTCGAGCTGAGACCGCAGGTCCTCGGCGAGGGCTTTGCCTTCGGTGTCGCGCATCTCGATGAGGCGGTCGATCGCCTCGTCGAGCAGCCGGGGGAGCACCGCGTGGGCGCGGTCGAGCAGCTTGTCGTCGTCGGTCATCGGCTCGAGCACGCCGGGCAGCGTGAGCAGCTGGGTGAGCTCGATACGGACCGAGTCGTCCTGGACTTTCTGGCGGACGGTTTCGAGGTGGTCGAGGTAGTCGAGCAGGGCGGCGTCGTTGATGGACGACGCGGCGGCGGCGGTGGAGACCTTGACCTTGACGGTGAGGGAGAAGCTGCCCCGGCTGACGCGTTTGCGGAGGGCCGATTCGAGGACGGCTTCGGTGCCGGCGATCTCGTCGGGGAGGCGGACGGCGGCCTTGAAGTAGCGGTTGTTGAGGCTGCGGAGTTCGAGAGCGAACTGCACGCCACCCTCTTGGGCCGAGGCGTTGCCGAAGCCGGTCATCGATCGGATCAAGCGCGGGCTCCGGGCGGGAGAGACGAGAAGCGAAGGGTTATTCGGCGGGGGTATCGGCCGAGTCGGCCTCGGCCTCGGCCGGGGCGGGCGGCTCGGCGGGTGGTTCGGCCTCGGCGTCGGGGGGCGCCGCGTCTTCGTCTAATTCTTCGGCGAGGGCTTCGGCCATGGCGGCGGCTTCCTCTTCGGCGGCGGCCGCCTGTGCGGCGGCGGCGGTCGCGGCCTTGGCCCGGTTCTCGGTGGGGTTGATGCGGTAGGTCAGCGCCATGGCCAGCCCCAGGAACAGCAAGAAGCAGATCACCGTGACCAGCGTGAGCACGTCGCCGACCTTGGCCCCGACGAACGAC
>JBCBSA010000090.1:0-8822 GCA_039819425.1 Planctomycetota bacterium | reverse complement strand
GCTCGCGGCGCAGCGCCTGCTCGATTCGCCGTTCGTCGTACGGCACGACCTCGGTGACCACCGCCCGGCGGTCCACCGGCGGCGTGGTCAGCGACGAGATGTCCCGCAGTCCGACCATCGACATGTGCAGCGTCCGCGGGATGGGGGTTGCGGTGAGGGTCAGCACCTCGGCGGTGAGCCGAAGGCCCAGCAGCTTGTTCTTGTGCTCGACGCCGAAGCGCTGCTCCTCGTCGATGACCACCATGCCGAGGTCGGCGAACTTCACGTCGTCGGACAAGAGCCGGTGGGTGCCGATGAGCACGTCCACCTCGCCGCGCTCGACGGCCTGGAGGGTCTCGCGCTGCTGCTTGGTCGACTTGAACCGCGACAGCGACTCGACGCGGAACGGGTAGTCGGCCAGCCGCCCCCGGAAGGTGCGTTCGTGCTGCTCGGCGAGGACGGTGGTGGGCACGAGGACAGCGACTTGTCTGCCGTACTCGGCGCACTTGAAGGCGGCCCGCACCGCGACCTCGGTCTTGCCGAAACCGACGTCGCCGCAGATCAGCCGGTCCATCGGCGTGGCCTCGGTCATGTCGGCCTTTACCGCGGCGATCGCGGCGAGTTGGTCGTCCGTCTCGTCGTAGGGGAACTCGGCCTCGAATTCTTTTTGCCAGGCGGTGTCCGCCGGGTACCGCACACCGGGCTGAGTTTCCCGCGCCGCCTGGACCCGCAGCAGCTCGGCCGCCAAGTCCTTCACCGCGTCGGCGACGGACTCTTTCTGTTTTTTCCAGCGTTTGCCACCGAGCGTGGACAGCGGGGGTCGGCCCTGGAACCCGCCGACGTACTTCTGCACCAGGTCGATCTGCGCCGCCGGCACGTGCAGCAGCGCCGCGTCGGCGAACTGGAGCGTCAAGTACTCGCCCTTCTTCGCCCCTCGGGACATGGTCTTGAGGCCGGTGAACTTGGCGATGCCGTGGTCGACGTGGACGACGTAGTCGCCGACGTCCAGATCGAGAAAAGCATCGCCTGCTTTCTCGTTGCCGGTCGAAGTCGGGGAAACGATCTTGCGTACCCGCCGGCGCGTCTCGTAGCGGTGGAAGAGTTCGTGGTGCGGGACGAGGTGGTGGGCCGCGCCATCGTCGTTCCAGACGAGGCCGCGGTGCAGCCGGCCGACGCGAACGTCCACCTTGCGGTAGTGGTCCGGCACATGCTCGATCAACAGTTCGACGAGCCGGTCTCGCTCCGCCGGCTTCGCGCACAGCACCGTGACCCGCGTCTCGGGCGTGCCGGCCAGGTCGCCGAGCTCTCGCACCGCGGCCTTCGCGTCCTGGGCGAAGCTCGGCAGCGCCTCGATCGGCAGCTCCACCCGCTCCGCTTGCGGGTTGCTGGTGCGTGAGTACGTGTTCAACTCGACGTGCGGCCCGCCGGTCAGCTCCCGGAACAGGTCACGCGGCGGCGTGATGCCCGACGAGTTGGTCAAACGCTCGAAGTAGCCCCGCGCCTGCTCGGCCAACTCCTGCGTCTCGACCAAAACCGGAACGACCCCCGGAAGTAGTTTCAGCAGGTTCGTCGTGCGGTTGTCGGTCTGGAGTTGCCGTTCGGTCCCGCCGACGAGGTTCACCGAACGCAGCCGGCCGAGCGAGCCCATCGTGTCGGGGTCGACGCGGTGGATCGACTCGACCTCGTCGCCGAAGTAGTCCAGCCGTATCGCCCCGGCCAGCCGCGTCGGCTCGTCCGCGTCGGTCAGCCCCGACCCCGCCACGGGGAACACGTCGACGATCCCGCCGCGGGTGGCGAAGTCGCCCGGCTGCTCCACCGCGTCCTGCCGGCTGTATCCCGCCCGGTCGAGCCAGTCCAGCAGCCGACCCGGTGGCACGTCCGCCCCCTCGCGCAGCTCCAGCGTCAGCCCGTCGAGCGCGTCCGCCTCCGGCACCCCCTGCATCAACGCCTGAACCGGCGCAACGATCACCCCCGGGACAGAACCCGCATGCCCGCCGTCCACCGCTCGTCTCACCACGGCCAGCCGCTCTGCGACCAGCTCCATATCCACACCCCCGCTCCCGGAATTCCCTTTCCCAGCTTTAACCCCGACCGTTGACGTGACCTCCAGCGCCGGGAACCGCTCGACCATTAACCCGGTTGCGATACCGGTCTGCTCGCGGGTTGCCTCGGCGAGTCCTTCGAGATCGTCGAGTGCGTCGTCCGCCTCGTCGAGGTGCGCGACCACCAACACTACGGTTCGGCCTAGCTGCTGCGCGACTGCCCCCGCCAACAGCGCCCCGGCTGATCCGCGGGCGGGCCCTGCTGCGGCCGAGTCGCCGCGCGCGATCGCGTCGGCCAGCGCAGAAGCCTGCGCCGACCCGCACACCACGTCATGCCAGGCGGTCGTCGTCGAAGCCATCGGTTCGACCGAGTGTAGACCAAGGTGGCCGTGGTGCGTATTTCAGATGTGGCCGGGGAAGATCGGGGTCACGCTCTGGGGTTCGAGGGCGGCGGCGAGGACGGGTGGGCCGAAGAGGCCTCGGGTGAACGGGGTGAAGTTGAGGGGGTAGAGGACGGTGTCGAAGCGGCCGGTGTTGATGAGGCGGAGGGCGACGGATTCGTCGTGGGCGCTGAAGCCGACGAGGCGGACCTTGCCGGCGTCGCGGGCTTGTTCGATGACGTCGAGGGCGCCGCCGGGGGTGAGGGCCCGGTCGAAGTCCTCGTCGGTGGTCATGGCGTGGAGCTGATAGATGTCGAAGTGGTCGGTGCGGAGCTTGCGGAGCGAATCGTCGAGCTCGGCGGCGGCTTCGGGGCCGTTGCGTTCGAGGGTTTTGCAGGCGAGGGTGACGCGGTCGCGGAAGGGTTCGAGGGCGGGGCCGAGGCGTTGCTGGGCGTTGCCGTATTGGGGGGCGACGTCGAAGTAGGTGACGCCGCGGTCGACGGCGGCGGCGACCGCGCGGTCGGCCTCGGGCTGGGGGCGTTTGGAGACGACGATGCCGCCGAGGCCGAGCGGGGAGAGGTGCAGGTCGTGGCGTCCGAGTCGGCGTGGCTGCATGAGAGGAGTTTATGAGGCTTCGGCCCACGCTCAAAGAACGTGGGCTTCTCGATGATGAGTTGTTTCGACCGAGTGGTTACTGAATTTCCGGGGGCAGGGGGGCTTGGTTGATGGTCCAGTCGTATTTTTTGAACTTGACGGTGTTGCCGGCCAGGGCGTCGAGGGCGGGTTGTTTGCGGGGGTCGTCGTCGTCGAGGTATTGGTCGACGGTCGCGGCGAGGCCGCCGGATTCGCGGTAGTCGTCGCGGTACCAGCCGAAGATGGCCGAGAGGAAGACTCGGCCGTTGTCGTCGATGAAGACGGCCTGTTCTTCGGGGTCGTTGAACCAAGCGCGGCTGACGGCGTCGAGCTGGGCGTCGAGGCGGTCGCCGTCGAACGGCTCGTCGAGCAGGGGCGGGCAATCGATCGCGCCGCAGACGAGGGCGGCGTGGATGCGGGGGTCGTTGTAGACGGGGCGGATGAGGCGTTGCTCCAGGTCCTGGAAGGTCATGCTCTTGCCGTCGATGCGCCAGCGGTCGAGGACGAACCACTGGAGCGGGACCTTGCGGGTGGGCGAAGCGGTGCGGGCGCCGCCGTCGAGCCACTTGCGGATCATCAGGGCGTTGTAGGCGTTGAGGTGGTAGGCGAGGCGGTGGTCCTCGGTGGGGAACTGCTCGGGGGTGGATTCGGGGCCGAAGCGGGCGACGGCGTCGAGGTAGACGTCGAGTCGGCCGTCGAGGTCGTCGAGGGTGCCGGGGTCGTCGGTGATGGCGCGGTAATCGACGAGGCCGCCGCGGACGCTGGCCGTGAGGACCTCGGCGTAGGGAGCGTCGTCGTAGGCGTCGAGGCGGACATCGGCCGGCAGGTTGGGCGCGGCGGTGCAGCCGGTGAGGGCGAAGGCGAGGGCGGCGATCGCGGCGAGTGGCAGCGGGGCGGGGCGATAAGGAGGGGGCTTGAGCATAGTCGGCTGTGGGCAGGGGTTACGGAGCTTTCAAGCCTATGCCGCGTTTCACGGCGAAAAGCGACGCCACGCCGGCGGGCGTGGACCGTCGGCGGCACTGCGGGTTCGGGTACGTGGACAGGTGCCAGCCCGTCAGCCCCCAGAGGGCTTCTGGAGGGATCAGTTGAAGCTGACGCCGGGCAGGCGTTTGTCGAGGGCGTCGGCGTGACCGCGGAGGGCGTCGAGTTCCTCGGCGATCTCTTTGACGTCCCGGAGGCAGTCTTCGTGCCGTTTGGAGGGGAGCTCGGTGCTGGGATCGATGAGGCGTTTGAGCAGCGACTCGACGTGGCGGTGGAGGGCCTTGGCGGTGGCGACGAGTTGGAAGCGTGGCTCGTTGCCGTCGGTCGGGCCGAGCGCTTCGACGGCCCGGGCGGCCGGCGACTCGTTCAGCGTCCGCAGGTCTTCGAGCAGCAGGTGGAATACGTCCAGGTAGCCGCCGGCGTCGAGTCGGCCGATTTTGAGCGTGCCGGTCAGCCGCAGCAGCACCTCGCCCACCGGCAGGACGCGCGTGACCGCTTGGGCGAGTTCCGCGGCGGCCGAGGTTCGGCCCGCCCCGGGGGCCGGGGATAATTCGTGTTGCGGACCCGGCGTGTCGTCCGCGCTCGCAGGGGCCACGGTTTCGAAGTCGGGATCACCCAGCAGGAGTTGGCTGGGGTGCAGGTTCAGGGCTTTGGCGATGCGGTGCCCCACCTCGCGAGACAGCAGCACCTTGCCGCTCTCGTAAGAGTACACGGCGTGGTGGGTCAGGTCGCTGCCGGCGGTGCGGTCGTTGACCCGCTGGGCCAAGTCCTTGGCCGACAGCCCGGCCGCCTGGCGGTGGTGCCGCAACGCCGCGCCGCGGACGGAGCGGGTCTGGTGGGAGGAGATCGTGGATTCGCGGGTCATGGCGGGTGCCTCGGAGCAGTTTATATCGGATCAAATATTTTCATCGACGAATCGGGTGAGTTGGAGCAAATTCGATGACTATTGGACCGATAAACCCAGAGTTCCGGGATCAATCGGCCCTAAAAATCAAAATTTTATCAAAAAAACGGCTAAATAGAATTGACAAAGTGCCTAGACACGCTATTTTCTACCAACGTGATCACAAGGATGTGATCGCTCCACGGAGCCGCTGACGAACGGATTCTGAGGCCACCGTGGAATTTCAGCCCGGTCATGGACGGCCGGGCCACGCCGCGCGGGACGAAGGATTGTCCCGGGGCGGCGTTTTTCTTTGTGAATCGTCTGGGCGAAACGGAAAACCGTTTCCGCGTTTAGCGGGTGACGCGTAGCGTCTCGCGGCCCACCGGAAAGGGCGGCCTCGCCGCACCCGCTGAACACATCGACGCGGCGTTGAGATGCGTTAGCGTCGGGTACCCAAAAACAGCGACCAGGCTCCGCCTTCTTCTTCGATCAATTCGCCGGGGAGGTCGGCCTGTTCCAGCCACAACAACCATTGCGCGGCGGCGAACAAGCCGCAGGTGTGGCGGTCTTCGACGACTTCGACGGCGCGGGCGGCGGATTGAGGTGGGCCGAGGCGGCGGCGGATGAGGTAGAGGAGGATCATCTCGAAGGTGTCGTCCGCCGGGTCGGGGTCGTGGACGTAGCTGAAGTAATCCACTTCGGGGAAGCCGCGGTCTTCGTAGGACGGGGCGGGGGCGGTGTCGTGGGCGGTGTCGCCGTCGACAAAGGTCTCGCGGGTGTAGGTGGGGGCGATGAAGGCGATCCCCCCCGGGAGGAGATGATGGTGCACGGTGGCGAGAGTGCGCCGGGCGTCCTCGGGCGTGAGCAGGTAGTCGATGGCGTCGTGGACGAGCACGGCGTCGAAGGTCTGGTCGAGACGCACGTCGCGCATGTCGCCGACGACCGTCTCGGCGGCGGGGATCAGCGTCCGGCAGTTGGCCAGCATCGGCGCGGACCGGTCGACCGCGACACAAGTGTGCCCGGGCCCGCCCTCGGCTTCGGGCTTGGCGAGGTGGACCAGCGTGTGCCCCCCGCCCGCGCCGAGTTCCAGCACCCGCTTGGGCCCCGGCCCCCGCCGATCGACGATGAGTCCGTTGAGCAGCGAAGCCTCGGCGACGTAGTGGTCGGGCGGCGACAGCATCGGCCACAGCCAGGCGAGGTCGTCGTAGAGCCGCGGCGTGCCGGGGTGGGATGGATCAATCATCGCCGCCCGCGACCCGCGTCCACACCCAGGGTTGATCGACCACGAACTGCTCGCCCACCGCGGCGGGATCGGCGAGCGCGTCGAGCTGCGCTTTGCCGCCGTCGATCCTGACGTTGCGGATACCGCGTTGGTCGTTGCGCTCGACTTCCCCGGCCAGCCGACCCGATTCGATCGCTTGGGCAAAGAAACGTTTCTCCGGGGCCAGCAAGACGAGTTGGTCTTCGCCGGTGGGGAGCAGGCGGAAGAAGAGGTACTCGACCGGATCGGGATCGGGCCCGTCGTCCTTGTCTTCGAAGTCGTGTCGGTCGAGGTGCAGGTAAGCCGCCTCGCGGTGGAGGGTCAACAATCCGTCGATGTGCCGGATCGCGAATCGGTCCTCGTCCGCCTCGAGCATGCCGATCACAAGCCGGCCGTCGTCGTGCTGTCGGACGAGAACGAACAGGTCTTCGTCACCGGACCCAACCCATAGGCCATCGAGTGTTTTCACGGCGTCGGGCTTCGGAACGGGATCCCCGATCGGGACGGTGGTGGTGACCGCTTCGCAGCCCGCCGTCAGGGTGGCGACGACCAGGCTAAGACACAGCAGGCCGAGGGGGTGTCGGTGGGCCGAGACGGTCATGGCTTCTGCTCCGTGACGTGGGGGATGGGTTGGCGGTCTATCCCGTCACCATATGCTCGGCGAGGGCGAGCCCGCTGAGCCAGGCGCGTTCGACGCTGGCGTGGCTGCCGGCTGTGCAGGCGTCGCCGCAGACGCCCAGGGCGAGGTCGGGGTCGTAGAGCCAGCGATCGCCCAGGGGTTCGACGACGTTGGCGTAACGCCAGCGGTGGACGGCGGCGTAGGTCGGCGTGGGCAGGGTACGGCCCAGGGCCCGGCCGAAGGCGGCGACGAGGGCGGCGGTGACGGCGGCGGGGTCGTCTTCGAGGTGTTGCTCCGACCAGTCGGAGCGGGCGTGGGCGACCCAGCAGTCGCCGGCGGTTTCGACGGCGGGCCGGCCGGGCTTGGCGGAGTTGCGGCCGACCCAGGACAGCTCGTTGCGCTGGTCCTCGACGAAGCCGCCGGCGAAGGGCTGCCAGAGTTCCAGGGTCTTCTCGAACGCCAGCATTAGGGTCCAGGTCGCCAACACGGCCGTGTCGCCGAGCGTGTCGGCGAGCCCGGGCGCGGGCTCGGCGAGCAGCTCCCGGGCCTGCGGCGCGGGGACGGCGACGACCACTTTGTCGAACGGGCCGTAGGTCCGGCCTTGGTCGTCGTGGGCGGTCCAGCCGGCGTCGTCGGGGGTGAGCCGATCGACGCGGACGCCGAAGTGCGGGCCGTCGAGGTGGTCGTGGGGCTGGGCCATCGCCTCGATGATCGACGCCATGGCGGGGGTCCCGACGTAGCGCTCGATGTCGCGTTCGGTGTCGGCGGGGACCTCGTCTTCGGTCAGGTCGACGAGCCGGCCGTCCCACCGAACGGCGACGCCGGCGTCGATCCATTCGGCGACCTGGCGCTGGAACGTGACGCTGCGGGCGGTGAGGTACTGAGCGCCGTGGTCGAAGGCCGGGCCCGCACGGGAGACGCGGGTGGACATCCGTCCGCCGGGGCGTCGGCCCTTGTCCAACACGGTCACGCGACGGCCGGACGCGGCCAGCTTACGCGCCGCCGCCAAGCCCGCCAGGCCCGCGCCGACGACCAAGATGGAGGCCTGGGTTTCCAAAACGGATTTCTACTCTAACCGATCCGGACGGCAGCGGCCCCGGTTTTATCGAGCTCGCATCGCGGGCCGAGGACGACTCGGTCGTGCAAAAATCTGCCGGGAAGATGAAACCCGCCCGGTGGCGGGCGACTAAATCCATGGTGAGGGGGGCCGGGTTCGGGGCGTGACGGCGGGAGAGACCCGGTTGATGTGTCATTCAGAAGCCACACAGCAGAACTTTGAACGCGACCTCAGCGACGAAGCGTTCGCCGACCTCGAGCGCACGACCGGGCCGTATATCCGCTCGATCTGCCGGTCTAAATTGACGACGTCGTGATTCGTTTGGGCTCCGGAACCCGCGACGAACCGCGGTCGTCGACCGCGGTGTGCGGTCGCAGCCTTAGGCGTTGACCCGGCTGAGATACTCGCGGGTGTCGGTGTTGATCTTGACGACCTCGCCCTCCTTGATGAAGGGCGGCACGCGGACCTTGAGGCCCGTCTCGCAGACGGCTTCCTTCATCACGTTGGTGGCGGTGGCGTTCTTGATGCCCGGCTCGGTCTCTTTGATGGCGAGCTCGACCGCGGCGGGGAGTTCGACCGTGATGCAGTTGCCGTCCAGAAACAGGCCCTTGATCGTCTCGTTGGCTTTGATGAACAGCAGGGTGTCGCCGAGGATGTCGTCGGGGATGGTGAACTGGTCGTAGGTCTCGCCGTCCATGAACACGGCCCCGCTGCCGTCCTGGTACAGGAACTCGACGTCGCGGCGGTCGAGGTTGGTGGAGTCGACCTCGTCGACCGAGCGGAAGCGTTTCTCGGTGACGTTGCCGTGCTTGATGGACTTGAGCTTGGTCTGGACGAAGGCACCGCCCTTGCCGGGCTTGACATGGTCGGTCTTGGTCACGAGGTAGGCGGTGCCGTCGAGGTTGAGGACCTGGCCGGGCTTGATGTCGTTGGCTTTCATGGGGTTGCTTTCGGGCACAATACGCGACCCGACCCACCCGAAAG
>JBCBSA010000089.1:0-8833 GCA_039819425.1 Planctomycetota bacterium | reverse complement strand
TCCCCACCGTCGACGCCGTGGGGAAGCCCCAGGAATGCGGGTTGGTGCCGAGCGTAGGGAACTTGCCGCCGAAGGGCACGACCTCGGCGAGGGCGGCGGTGCAATTCGTGTAGGCGAGGTAGCCGCGCTTGGCCGAGTCCATCACGTAGCCGCCGCCCCAGAGGTAGTGGAAGGCGTGGTCGACGCTGACGATCCCGACGCCGTACTCGTCGGCCAGGGCTTCGCATTCGGCGATGGCCTCGAAGGCGACGGCCTGGCCGAGCTTGCGGTGGGCGTCCCACTGCCGGGCGGCGGCGAAGCGGGAGTTGCGCTTCTCGACGGTCGCGCCCGGGACGCAACCGGGGTGCTCGGCGTGGCCCGAACCGAAGAGGTGGTCGAGGTGCAGGGCCTTGAGGGCGTTGTGCGTTTTGATGCCGTGGGCCGCGGCGAGCTCGCAGAAGCGGGCGGCTTGCTCGGCCTCGCCGTCGGAGAAGCCGCGGTGGCGGTAGGCGGCGGCCACGAGGGCGTTGTGGACGTCGACGGGCAGGACCAGATCGGGCATGGGCGGGATCATACCGCGGGGCCCGGCGAGCGGGCCTGCGTCTGGTCTACTCGGGTGTCTCGGCTTGGCGGCCGATCATCGCCCGCAACGAGCGCCAGCCGGCGAGCTGTCCGGGCGTCAGCGACGCCCGGCCCGTCGTCCGCAGCCGGTGCTCCACGGCCCGGAGCCGCCGGCGTTTGACGCGCAGCGGGTTAACCTTCTCATCGACCATCAGCCCGGTGAGCCGATCAGGATGCGGCGCAGGTCCGCCAGCGCCGCCACAGAGCCCGGGCGGGTGCGCGCGTCCAGACCCCACGCCTTGCTGCACGGCCGGGTGCGGCACCGCAGCACATGCGCCGTGGACACCCGACTCTCGGAGGCCGCGTCGCGACCCGGACGACGAAACATCGCCCCGCGCTCGGTTGAGCTCCGCCAAGGCGTCAGGACGTTATCGTGCCGGCGTTCGCAGAAACGGGTCAATGCCCGCGGCACATCCCGCCGCAGCACCCGCCGCCTGGTGACGGCCCGGTGCACTCCGCGGAGTCGGGTTTCTTGGCGAGGACCATGCCGGCGCCGAGGAGTTTCTCGACCGGGGTATCGGTCGGCGTCGCGCCGGGCTCCAGCTCCGCGATTTCGCACAGCTCGCCCCAGGTGTCGACGCGGCGGGTCATGCCGTGCATCACCTCGACGGTTTGGTGGTTGCCGGGGCAGAAATACTGATACGTGGGCATGGGGTGGTTTGGTGGATGGGTCTTCGTTCGGCCGACCCAGCAGGTCTTGCGGCGGCGACAAATTGTACAAGGCCCCGGACGCGGTGTCCGGGGCCCTGCGGTTTGGAGGTCGCGTTCGGGGTTTACGGCTTGGCTTCGTTGGCGGTGGTGGCGATCGTGACTTCGTCGAAGTAGACGCGTCGGCGGTAGTGGTCCGAGCCGTGGTTGGTGTTGCCGTGCTGGTTGTAGCGTTTGGCGGCGTCGTACTTGTAGATGCCGATGCCCAGCTGCGGGTCGGACATGTCGTAGTAGCCGATCGAGGCGTTGTATTCCTGATACTGGCGTTCCCAGGTCCGGCCGGGCGCGATGTTCTTGCGGTTGATCTCGATGATGCCGTCGTTGTTGCGGCTCCACTTGATGCGGATCAGCCAGTCGATCCAGACGTTCTTGTCGGCGGGGCCGATCTCGACCTGCCCGCCGAGGACCTGGCTGCTCGTGGTGCTGATCCAGTTGCGGTCGTAGTACCACTTGAAGACGAGGCGGTTGTCCTTGTGCAGGATCGCGGCGGGGGGGATGCGGTGGGGTTCGGTGGGGGTGCTCGGCCGGCCGTGCCACTGCACGAGGATCTCCCACTCCGAGTCGTCGGCCATGCCCCCGGCGCCCGAGGGCAGGAAGGTGCTGAACCCGTACCAGCGGTCGGTGTTGGTCAGGTACTCCCAGTCGGTCCACAGGTGGGCCTTGCTGGAGTTGTTGGAATCCGAGGGGTCGTACTGGTTGCGGTACCAGGTGAACTGCATGGCGTGGCTGCCCTTGCGGGGGGCGTAGCCGCCCTCGAGCGTCGAGACCGCGAGCCCCGCCGCGTTCGACTGCATCTGGCTGTACTTCCAGTTCACGCCCTGCCAGCCGCTGCCGCCGCTGTGCGCTTTGTGGTCGTCGGCGTCCCAGTAGCCGCTCGACCAGTCGTCTTCAAAGATCTTCTCGGCTTCGACCGAAACACCCGCAAGCGAGGCGAAAGATAATGCGGTCAGTAGACATAAGAAACGGCCTGATCGCTGCATGAGAGGCTCCTCAGAGGTGAGAGATGTGAAATAAAAACAATTTGTTATAAACTCGGATCCGCGGGCCGCCAAGCGGAATCGGGCGGGTTTGGGGAAAAACACGTCGTTTAAAACTTTGGACTAACGCCGCGGCAGAGGTGAGGGGCCCAGAGTGAGGCCCCGGCAAAAATCGCCTGCCCGGTATTGTGGCCTTAGGCCCGGCGGGTACCAACGCTTCGGGTGGCTGCGCCTGAAGCCGCGGGCCTCGTCGTACCGCGGCGTGTTTCGAGCGGCGGACGCCGTGTCAGAATTCGTTTCGGCGGTAGGCGGAGGGGGTGATCCCGAATCGTTTGCGGAACGCGGTGGCGAAGTGTTGGCTGCTGGAGAAGCCCAGGTCGTAGGCGATCGCCGTGACGGGCCGGTCGGTTTCGCGGAGCAGGTGCCGGGCTTGTTGCAGCCGGGGCTGCGTCATCGCGGTCACGGGGCTGATGCCCAGGCTGCGGCGAAACAGCTGGTGGATGCGGCTGCGGCTGAACTCGGTCAGCTCTTGCAGGTCGGCCAGCGTGCGGCGGGTTGCGGGCTCGGCCGCGATAAACGCCAGCATCTGGGCCACCGCCTCCGGCGGCTCGGCCGCCGCCTCGGCCGAGCGGCTGCGCACGGTCTCGTGGAGCAGCAGGGAGAGGGTGGCGCTGGCCACCTCGGGCGAATCTCGCCGGGGCTGAGCGCACTCGTCGATCAGCCGTTCGTGCATCGCCAACCAGTGTCGGGGACTCGGCAAGTTCCATGCCCCCGGTCCCGCCTCGCCGAGCGTGCGGTACAGAGCAGGGTGGGACGACGGCTTGAGCCTGAACTGCACCCAGAACAGGCGGCACGGCTCGATGGTCCCGCTGACCGAGCCGTGGTCGATGCGGGGCGGGGTCAAGAACAGGGTGCCCGGGCTCAGGCGGTACGTCCGGTCGGCCATGAACCATTCGGCGTGCCCCTCTTGGAGCAGACACAATTCCCACACCGGATGCCGGTGTCGGCCGAGCCCGGGCCGGGCCCGTCGCTGATGGGAACGACCGACCGCGACCACGGCCGGCAGCGGCGCGTCGAAACCTCGATATCGATCGATGCGGGTTGAGGGCACGGCCATAATGTACAGAAATGTCGCGTGTTGGTTGATGGACGATATGCCGTAATCCGCGGTTATTTTGATGCGGTTCCTTCAACTAATTCAGAAAGGTTTATCGATGTCTATCTCCGATGTGTCCCGCCAGTCGCCCCCCGGCACGGTCGATGTCCAGACCCGCGCCGATTTTTTGTCCAACGGATTTGCCCGCCTCGAGCGGTTTGTGGACGACGACGACTTCGCGGTCATCGGCGAGGCCTACGACCGCATGTTCGACCCCGACAATCCCGACGCCCCGGCCAAGAAGCAGCTCGGCGGCCGCGACGAGGACGGCCGGGCGGCGTTGCCGCAGGTGCTGGCTCCGCTGGAGGTCGAGCCGTGCCTGACCGAGTTGCCGTACTTCGAGCGGGCCCGGCGGGCGGCGAAGGTCCTGCTCGGCGACGACGCGGAGCTGCGGGGGTCGCACGCCATCCTGAAGCCGGCCGGTTATGGGATCGCCACGCCGTGGCACCAGGATCAGGCCTACCACGACCCGGCGATCGCCTACACCAACGTCAACTTCTGGATCCCCCTCGACGACGTGGACGTGGCCGGCGGCTGCATGCAGTACGTCGCGGGCAGCCACCTGGGCCGGGTCGTGGTCCCACACCAATACCTGGACCCCGACGACGACAGCACCGCGATGGTGGCCCAGGACCAGGGCTACTGGTCGGCCAACGCCCAGGCCCTGCCCTGCCGCCGGGGCGACTGCGCGCTGCACCACAGCTACTGCCTCCACTACGCCGGCCCGAACCATTCCGGCGTCGACCGCCGGGCCCTGATCCTGGTCTTCGGGCGTCCGAAGGTCGAGCGCGAGCGGGCCTGGGTGTTCCCGTGGCGGGCGTGATCCGCTTGGAGTAAGCAAAGAAAAAAACACCCGCGGCGAAGAGCCGCGGGCGTTCGGGGTTGATCCGCAGATCGGCGGGCGGGCTTACTCGCCGTGGACCTTGGCCCAGAAAGCGTCGGCCTTACCGATCAGTTCGGCTTCGTTGCCGGCGTTCCACTTGTCCCGGGCGTTGACTTGATCGTTGGCCTTAAAGACGTGGAGCTGTCCGTTGACGATCTTGAAGGCTTCGGGGTTGATCTCGAAGTGCTTCTCTTTGGTGGCACCGAAGGCACACCAGCCGCCGTAGGCCGGGACGAACCGCTCGGGGTCGGACTCGAAGGCCTGGACCTGCTCGTCGGACTCGAGGAAGTAGGTCACGTCGTTGTAAGTCACGCGGTAGAGCGGCGAGCCGGGCCGGGCTTCGTTGTGGGTGAAGTAGGACACGGGGCTGTAGCCGAGGAGGCCCAGTTGGAGGGTGTAGTTGGCGGGCTTGTCGGCCTTGTCGCCGGCGACGGCGTCGGCGGGCAGTGCCGCGACAACGGCCAGAGCGGCCACGGCTCCGATAGCCAGCGAGGCGAGACGGCGGGGGGATGTGGTCAACATAGTCTGATCTCTCCAATCGGGGGGGGGGCGGTCGGCCGCTGTGGCTCCCACGACGCATGGGACATCCGCGGATCACACATCCGCTGACACAACGGCATGATTTCGGGGTCGAGCTTTCCGGCGAGGAAAGTCCAACACCCCGGCGCAATGACAAACCACGAGCCGAGCGTGGTTATTCCGCGCGACGCACGATTTGGATGATTTTTATTTTGCCCCGCGCCCAACACCCACCGCACCCGGGGGGTCCGGGGGAAAGTCGGGGGTTTTCCGGGGGTCAGGCTTTGACTTGGGGGCGGTCGGGCTCGGGCCAGTCGACGTGGAACTTCTTGCCGCGCGGCTGGTCGACGCGTTCGTAGGTGTGGGCGCCGAAGTAGTCCCGCTGGGCCTGGAGGAGGTTGGCGGGCAGGCGGGCCGAGCGGTAGCCGTCGAAGTAGGCCAGCGCCGAGCTGAACGCCGGCGTGGGGATGCCCATGCTCACGGCCTTGCTCACGACCAGCCGCCAGTTCTCCTGACAGCGGTGGAGTTCCTTTTTGAAGAACGGGTCGAGCATCAGGTTCTGAAGCTTGGGGTCCTTCTCATAGGCTTCGGTGATCTTCTGGAGGAAGCGGGCGCGGATGATGCAGCCGCCCCGGAAGATCTTGGCGATCTCGCCGAAGTTGAGCTTCCAGTCGTACTCGTTCTGGGCCTCGGCCATGAGCTGGAAGCCCTGGGCGTAGGCGCAGATCTTGGAGCAGTACAGCGCGTCGTGGATCGCCTCGACGAGCTTGCCCATGCCACGGCGGACGCGGTCGGCCTTGGGGCCCTTAAGCTTCTTGCTGGCGGCGACGCGCTCGTCCTTGATCGCGCTGAGGCAGCGGGCGAACACGGCCTCGGCGATCGCGTTGGCGGGGATGCCCAGGTCCAGCGCGCTGGTCGAGGTCCACTTACCCGTGCCCTTCTGGCCCGCGGTGTCGAGCACCTGGTCAACGAAGAACTTGCGTTTGTTGGTCGGGTCTTTTTGTTGGAGGATATCGGCGGTGATCTCGATGAGGAACGAGTCGAGCGGGCCCTGGTTCCACTTGCTGAAGATGCCGCTCATCTGGTCGGGCTTGTACCCGAGCATGTCCTTCATGAGGTGGTAGGCCTCGCAGATGAGCTGCATGTCGATGTACTCGATGCCGTTGTGCACCATCTTGACGTAGTGGCCGGCGCCGTCGGAGCCTATATGGGTGGTGCAGGTCTCGCCGTGGGTGATGGGAACCCCTTTTTCGTAGTCCTCGATGGCCTTGCCGGTCTTGGGGTCGACCTTGGCGGCGATGGCTTCCCAGATGGGCTTGAGGGACTTCCAGGCTTTCTTGGAGCCGCCGGGCATGAGCGACGGGCCGAAGCGGGCGCCGAGCTCGCCGCCGGAGACGCCCGAGCCGATGAACTCGTAGCCGGCTTCGGTGAGCTCTTGCTCGCGGCGGATGGTGGCGTTCCAGTTGGAATTGCCGCCGTCGATGATGATATCGCCCTTGTCGAGCAGGGGCAGCAGGCCGCTGATGGTGGCGTCCACGGCGTCGCGGTCCCCGGGCAGCACGGCGGTGGACTTGACCAGGAGCACGATCTTGCGCGGCTTCTTGATCGAGGCGACGAAGTCCTTGAGCTCGGCGTGGCCGATCACACGCTCGGCGGAGGGCTCGTTGGCCTGACAGTCCTTGATGAAGTCTTGCATCTTGGACGTGGTGCGGTTGTAGACGCTGACGGTGTAGCCGTGGTCGGCCATGTTGAGGACGAGGTTCTGGCCCATGACGGCCAGGCCGATGAGGCCGATGTCGGATTGCGGAGGCATGGGGGCGGTTCCGGGGGTTGGGGGGTCGGCGGAGGCTGGGTTTTGGTGGTTTCTGCGGCGATCGCTGCGAGTGTAACGTCTCGCGGTGGTCCCGCCAGTGCGCCTTATTTACGATCTTTCGCGGTCATTCGGCTGATCCGCGCCACGCGTGTCGTCCGGCGGCCGGCGGTCAGAACGTGTTCGCCTGGATGAAATCGCGGTCGCCGTTGAGGAAGTTGACCAGGTTCTTCGTGGCCCGCATGGCCTGTCGTCCGACGGACTCGACGGTGCGGCTGCCGACGTGCGGGGTCACCAGGACGTTGTCGACCGCAAAGAACGGGTGGTCGCTCGGCGGCGGCTCCCGGTTCAGCACGTCCGTGCCGTACCCGCCGAGCCGACCCGACCGGCAGGCCTCGGCGACGTCTTGCTCCACGACCAGCCCGCCGCGGGCGGTGTTGACCACCAGGGCGGTGTCCTTCATCGTCGCGATCGTCTCGGCCCGGATCAGCCCCCGCGTCTCGTCGGTCAGCGGCAGGTGCAGGCTCACCACGTCGGCCCCGGCGAGCGAGTCCCCGATCGACGCGGCCCGTCGGACGCCGTGGGCTTCGGCGAACGCGTCGTCCCAGTACACGTCGAAGCCGATCGGTTTCATCCCGAACGCGACCGCCCGCAACGCGACCTCGCGCCCGATCCGCCCCATCCCCAGGATCGCCAGCGTCTTGCCCGCCAGCTCGGTCCCGGTCTGACGCGTCCAGTTCCCGGCGGCCACTTCGCGGAGGTGCGTCTTGAAGTGCTTCGACAGCCCGATCATCAGGCCGAACGCGTGCTCGGCGACGGTGGTGTGGTTCACGCCCGGCGTGAACAGCACCGGGATGCGCTTCGCCGTGGCGTGTTCGACGTCGATCGAGTCGAGCCCGATGCCGTACTTGGCGATAACGCGCAGCTTCCGGGGGGCGGTGAGGGCGGCGTCGATGACGTCGGCGGTGATTTCGTCGTCGCCGTTGAGCAAGCCATCGAACCCCCCGCCCCCGGAAGTTTGTTCTTCGATCAGCTTCAGCATCTCGGCCTCCGGCAGCGGGCCGCGGGCGCGGACCACGTCGAAGCCGCTATCGGCCAGGGCCCGGTGGTGATCGCCGGGGGTGTCTTGATAGCTGGTGGTCGTTAGGAGGATGCGCATCGGGAACCTTTCGGAGAGGCTGGGGGTGATGCACGTCCCTCCAGACACCGGTCCCGAGACCGGCCGACGACCTCCGTGCGGGAGATCACGAAAAATTACGCGGTCGGTTGGGGGGCGTCAAAACCGTTTTGCCGCCAAGGACGCCAAGGAAGGCAAAAAGCCACTCAGATTTCTAAGCAAAGCGGGAAAAGAAGAAGCAAGGAACCAAACCCAAGCTCTTTCCTCATTTCCTGATGGCCTCAGATCGCCTTTTGCCTTCCTTGGCGCTTTTGGCGTCCTTGGCGGCGGATCAATCCGCCAAACGCCCGTCCACCAGCGTCACCACCCGGTCCGCCGCCTCGGCGACGCGTTCGTCGTGCGTCACCAGCACCATCGTCTGGCCGTCGGCGTGTAGCTCGTGGAACAACTCCAAGATCGACCCGCCCGTGTCGGCGTCGAGGTTGCCGGTCGGCTCGTCGGCCAGGAGCACGTCCGGCTCGTTGATGAGCGACCGGGCGATGGCCACGCGCTGCCTCTCGCCGCCCGACAGCTTGTTCGGCCGATGCCGCATCCGGTCCGCCAGCCCGACGCGCTCCAGCAGCCGCTCCGCCCGCCCCCGGAATTCGGCGCGCTGCGCGGGCCAGGCGAAGACGCTGCGGCCGAGCATGGCGGCGATGGTGACGTTTTCGAGGGCCGAGAGCTCGGGCAGCAGGTGGTAGAACTGGAAGACGAAGCCGACGCGCTGGTTGCGGTAGCGGTCGAGGACCGCTCCGCGGAGGCGGAACAGGTCTTGGCCGTCGAAGTCCACAGCCCCGGCGTCGGGTCGATCGAGCCCGCCGAGCAGGTGCAATAGTGTCGACTTACCCGACCCCGACCGGCCGAGCACCGCCAACATCTCGCCGCGGCCGAGCTGGGCGTCGACGCCGCGCAGCACGTGCAGGTCGTTACCGCCCACGCGGTAGCGCTTCTCCAGGCCCGTCGCTCGGAGCAGGGGGTCACTCATACCGCAGCGCCTCCACCGGCTTGAGCCGCCCCGCCAGCA
>JBCBSA010000088.1:0-8868 GCA_039819425.1 Planctomycetota bacterium | reverse complement strand
TCACCTCCGCTCGTCTGCTTGGGCTTGGTCGGGCGGTGCGATCACGCCGACGCCCCGTTGCCGCAGCGTTCGCCGATGCCGTTGATCGTGCCCTGCACCTGCACCGCCCCCGCCTCGACCGCCGCCAGCGAGTTGGCCACCGCCAGCCCCGCGTCGTTGTGGCAGTGGATCGCCAGGCTCGGCAGGGAATCCGGGGACGCGTCCGCATCGACCGCCAGCTTCTCCCGCAGCTCGCCCATCACCGCCGTGATCCACCCCGGCATCGACCCGCCGTTGGTGTCGCACAACACGAGCCGGCTCGCCCCGCCGTCGATCGCCGCCTGCAGCGTCTGCCGCGCATACGCCGGGTTCGCCCGGTAGCCGTCGAAAAAGTGCTCGGCGTCGTAGAACACCTCCTCCACCCCCGCCGCCGACCGGCAGAACGCCACCGAGTCGCGGATCATCGCCAGGTTCTCGTCTCTTCCGACCCGCAGCACCTCGTCCACGTGCAGGTCCCACGTCTTGCCCACGATCGTGATCACCGGCGCCCCGGAATTCACCAACGCCACCATCCCGGGATCATCTTCCGGGGGGACGCCCTTCCGCCGCGTCATCCCGAACGCGCACACCCGCGTGTGCCTCAGCTCCAGCTTCCGAACCTCCTCGAAGTACGCCACGTCCTTGGGGTTCGACAGCGGGTACCCCCCCTCCACAAAATCCACCCCCATCTCGTCCAACAGCTCCGTGATCGCCAGCTTGTCCGTCAGCGTCAGCGACACCCCCACCCCCTGCGTCCCGTCCCGCAACGTCGTGTCATAAATCTCCACCCCCCGGGAAGTTTCAACGGCGCTTGGGGAGTCCGAGGCTGATGGAGTAGTAGGTGTCGACATGCGGTGGCTCACGCGGGTCCAGACATTGATTCAAACAAAAAACCCCGCCGACGGGCAGGGCGATGGAGATCGAGGTGGCGATCGATCCGCGGCCCTACCCGCAGGCGGTCGGGATGACGCCGATCAAAATCTGCGGGCAGACGGCAGCAGAAACTCTCATCCACGGAGTATATCGCCGCCCCCCACGCCCGCAACGGCGTTTGTCGGCCGCGAGGATTTTGGCTATATTCTTCGATTCGATTCCCCCGGAAACGCTTCCGGGGGCCGGAATGCGGGACGCCTGACAGGGGCCCGCTCACCCCATACCGGAGCCCACCCCCGTGCCCGACACCACCCCCAAGCTGTACGAAGGCCTCTTCCTCATGAGCCAGTCCGCGGTCTCCGCAGGGCTCGGCTCGGCGATCGACACCGTCCGCGGCATGCTCGACCGCGTCGACGCCGAGGTCCTCACCCTCGGCAAGTGGGAAGAACGCAAGCTCGCCTACCCCATCGAGGGTCAGAAGCGCGGTACGTTCCTCATCACCCTCTTCAAGGTGGTCCCCACCCAGATCGCCAACATCGAACGCGACTGCAACCTCTCCGAGGACGTCCTCCGCGTCATGATGACCCGCGCCGACCACATGGGCGAAACCGAAATCGCCGCCGCCCTCAAGGACGCCGAGGCCATGGCCACCGAGACCCAGCTCCAGGACGCCTAACCCGACGCCTGACCAACCCACTCCCCCACCGCCATGGCCAGCAGCTTCAACCGCGTCATCCTGATGGGCAACCTCACGCGCGACCCCGAGGTCCGCTTCCTGCCCAACAACACGCCCGTGGTCGACCTCGGCCTCGCCGTGAACGACCGCTACCAGGACAAGCAGTCCGGCGAGTGGGTCGATCGCCCCAACTTCATCGACTGCACCGCCTTCGGCAAGTCCGCCGAGTCCATCGGCCGCTTCTTCAGCAAGGGCCGACCCATCCTCATCGAGGGCAAGCTCCGCTTCGAGCAGTGGGAAGACCGCCAGTCCGGCCAGAAACGCTCCAAGCTCAAGGTCGTCATCGACCAGTGGAACTTCTGCGACTCCAAATCCGGCCCCGGAAGTGACGGCGGCGGGGGCGGCGGAAACTACGGCGGCGCTTCGGGCGGCGGCTACGGAGGAGGTGGCGGCGGCCGCAATTACCAGAACAGCCCCGCCCCGGGCGGCCCTTCCGGGGCCGGGGGCGGCGGACCCCAGCACCAACCGGTCGACGAAGACGACATCCCGTTCTGACCCCAACCACGAATCCGTTGGCGTAGCGCCGCACTTGTCCCCCTGCGGGCCGACGCCTAACTTCCCCTGACCCTCGGAAGGACAGCCCTATGAAAACCATCGAACTCTTGCTACTCGAAACCGTCGACAACCTCGGCATCGTCGGCGACGTCGTCAAGGTCCGCCCCGGCTTCGCCCGCAACTACCTGCTGCCCCACGGCATCGCCGAGGCGCCGACCCCCGAGAAGATCGAAGCCCTCGCCGCCCGCCGCAAGGAAGAGGCCGCCCGCCTCGAACTCCAGGCCAAGGAGCAGCGGGCCATGGTCGAAAAGCTCGAAGGCTTCGAGCTCACCCTCGAACGCTCGGCCAACGAGAACGGCGTCCTCTTCGGCGGCGTGTCCCAACACGAGATCGCCCTCGCCCTCCAGGCCGAAGGCTTCGCCATCGAGGACCGCCACGTCCGCATCGGCGACCAGATCAAGCGCCTCGACAGCTACGACATCCCCATCGTCATCAACCGCGACCTCAAGACCGAGATCAAGCTCTGGGTCGTCAGCGACCAGCCACTTGAGTCCGACGAGGACGAAGAGACCACGGGGGACGAGTCCGAGGGCGAGGCGACGGCCGAGGCGCCCCAAGAGCCCGTCGAAGCCGCGGCCGAGTAACCACCGCGTCGAACATCACCGACACCACACGCAAGCCCGCGTTCGCCGAACGCGGGCTTCTTTATTTTTCGGGTGAAACCCCAATCGCCTCAGAACGCGTAGACGAAGCTGGCCCGGCCGAGGTGGGCCTCGTAGTCACCGGTGCCGTAGATGCCCTGCCAGGAGAGGCGGATGCGGGACGCCCGGCCGGTGCGCCAACCGAGGCCGGCTTCGGGGGCGACCCACTCGTCGACGCCGGCGTTCTCGAGGAAGACCGAGTACGTCGCGCCGCCGTCGATAAACAGCCGGCCGTTGTCGTCGAGGAAGACGGTGCCGAGCACGCCGGTGGTGACGAGGGTCTGGCTGAGTTCGGTCTCGAACTCGAAGTCATCGAGGAACAGGTCTTCGCCCTCGAAGTAGACGATCTGGCTGCCCCAGTCGACGGCCGCCCGTCCGCCGAGCCCGACGCGGACGTTGGTCGCCCCGCCGACGCCGAAGAACGCGCCCCCGGCCGCGGCGTCGAGCGAGCCGCCCACGCCGCTGGTCACGAACGGGGTGAACTGCAACGCGAAGGAGTTGCCCGCCTCGTCGAGCGTCTCGGGGACCACGCGGATCGGGACCGCCACGTGGCCGACGGAGTGGAACACGTCGGTGCCCTCGAGCTCGACGAACTGGAACGACGTGCCGGCGGCGACGCCGATCGTCTCGTTGAAGAAGAACCCGCCGGCCACGTCTACGCCGGTGGTGAACCCGTCGAAGATGTCGGCCTGGATGGCGCCGGCGCGGGGGTTGACCTCGAACCAGAGCCGCGTCGGCTCGGGCGGGGCGAGCGGATCGATGAACGGGCCGTCGTCGTAGGCGCCGCCCGAGTTGACGTAGGTCAGGCCGGCCTCGTCGGGGGTGGTCGTGGAGCGGCCGGGCCGGCTCCACGACGGGCCGAGGCTGCCGGTGCCGTAGAGCCCGAAGGTGTGGCGGGCGAGGATCGCGGTGGTGGCGAACGGGTTGCCGTCGAGCACCGCGGCGACGGACTCGGCGCGGATGGCCTCGAGCACGTCGGCGTAGACGTCGTTGCCGTCCTCCTCGATGAAGTCCTCGATCTGGTCGGCGAGGTCGTCCGCGTCGAAGCCGACGAAGGCGGTCGAGAACCCGATGATGGGGAACTCCAGCGTCGCGGCGGTGCCGGCGGCGTTGACGGTGATGACGGCCACGTCGGGCACGCCGGCGTAGTCGAGCGTCGACTCGACGGTCTGCCCGGACAATGAGCCGAAGGCCCCAAAGGTTTCGATCGCCGACTCGGCGAGGTCCAGCACGTCCGACCCGGTCGCGGTGACGACGTTGACCCCGTCGCCGACGGCGGTGATCGAGAAGAGGTCCTGAGCCGAGGCGGCGACGGCGGGTGGGCAGGACAGCAGGAGGTAACCGGCGAGGCGGCTTCTTGGATTCATCTCGGTTGTCTCCCTGATCGATTGATCGGCCCGAGTGATCTATCGGTTTTAACCTAGGCGGTGGCCTTCGCCTTGGTGTTATCGGAATCGGGATCGCCCCGCTTCTTCCCGTCGGGGTACTTGATGCGGCTGTGGTAGACGGCGCAGAGGGTCTTGGTGACGGCGGCTTCGACCTTGGCCAGGTCGCGGAGGGTGAGGTTGCACTCGTCGAACTGGCCGTCCATCAGGCGTTTGTTGGCCATGGCGTGGACGAGCTGCTCGAGGCGGACGGGGGTGGGCTCGTCCATGGCGCGGGCGGCGCCTTCGATGCCGTCGCAGAGGAGCATGATGGCGGCCTCTTTGGTCTGCGGTTTGGGGCCGGGGTAGCGGAACTCGAACTCGCTGGGGGCGGGCTTGTCCTCGGCTTCTTTCTGTTTCTTGGCGGCGTGGTAGAAGTACTCGACCAGGGTGGTGCCGTGGTGGGACTCGATGAAGTGGCGGATGTCGGTGGGGAGGTTGTACTCGCGGGCCATCTCGATGCCGTCTTTGACGTGGCCGACGATGACGAGCAGGGACATGGCGGGGGAGAGCTTGTGGTGTTTGTTGGGGCCGCCGCCCTGGTTCTCGATGAAGTACTGGGGCTTGTTGATCTTGCCGACGTCGTGGTACATCGCGCCGACGCGGCAGAGCAGGCCGTCGGCGCCGATGGCGTCGGCGGCGGCCTCGGTCATGTCGGCGATGCGGAGCGAATGCTGGTAGGTGCCGGCGGACTCCTGGGCGAGGCGTTGGAGCAGGGGGTGGCCGGCGTCGTTGAGCTCCCGGAGCGTCATGGCGGTGGTGACGTGGAAGACCTTCTCGATGGTGGGCAGGATGCCCTGGATGAGCAGGCCCACGGAGAACCCGGCGAGGACGGTGTAGAGGACGTCGGCCCCGAGGAGGCTCCACTGCGCCGAGACGCCGACGCCCAGGAGCGGCAGGTTGAAGACCGACGGCAGGTCGAACGACCGCTCGGCCAGCCCGCCGACCGCGGTGGCGACGCCCATGGCCAATCCGGCCCACAGCCCGACGCTGACGAGCTTGGACCGCGACCGCACCTCGTCGAGCTGCGCCACCGCCACGGCGACGCCCGCCATCATCACCACCGCCGCGGACATCGGCAGCCGGAGGCTGAGCACGATCAACGCCGTGAGCGCCACGCCCATCGTCAACGCGAACCGCTGGTCGTAGACGATCGCGAACACCATCGCCCCCAGCAGCACCGAGAACGCCACCCCGCCCAGCGCCATCTGCGGCCACACGCCCACCAGCAGCACGGCGGTCGCCTGGCACAACAGCAACATGCCGGTCAGCGCCAGCCCACGCATCGGGTTGCGCTTGATCTTGGGGCTGTAGGCGAAGACGTAGGCCCAGACGCCGATCGCGAGCATCAGCATGAGCCCCGTCGCGCCCAGCCACGACAGCCACCAGCGGTGCGGCGGCTGGCGCAATTCGTAAGCCTCGCGTTCGGCCTCGATGAGCTGGAGGTCGTCGGCGGTGAGGCGTTGGCCCGAAGCGACGAGGATCTGGTCGGGGCGGTAGGTCACGGTGACCGGCTCGGTCGCGGCGCGGGCGGCTTCGCGGCGTTCGTTGGTCAGGTCGTCGCTGCGGAAGTAGGTCGGGGCGAGCTGACGCTGGACGACGGACAGGACGGTGTCTTTGAGGTCCGGCGGGACGTCCGCGACGACCTCGGGCGAGAGGCGGGCGGCGACGAGGGCCTGGTTGTCGATGGGCACGAGTTCCCGCGCGGTGAAGAGCCGGGTCGGGCGGTCGCCGGCGTAGGGGCGGGGGTGCACGGCGTTGAGGCGCTGCAGCCCGTCCATCACCTCGGCGTGTTGCGCGGGGTCGAGGATCGCCTGGCTGAAGAGCCGCTGCAGCACGCGCTGGGTCAGGTCGGCCCAGCGATCGGGGTTGGTCGACTCGCCGTCGGCGCCCTCGGCGTAGCGCTGCAGCAGCGCGTGGCCCGCGGGGGTGAGGCGCAGGCTGGCCAGGTAGTCCGGCGGGATCTCCTCGTAGAGCTCGCCGCCGAGGTTGAGCAGGTTCAGCGTCTCCTCCAGCACCTTCTGGAACAGGTCCTGGTTGTGGACGAAGACGGCGGGGACGTTGCGCTGCGCGAATTCGCGTTCGCGTTCGGTCGCTTCGATGTCGTTGGCCTGGAACTCGATGCGGGCGACGACGGGGCGGTCGGTGACCTGGGTGACGTAGTACGCCGGCCGGTCACGCACCGACACCACGACCGCCGAGGCGATCACGGCGAAAGCCAGCGCGTACAGCGCCGCCCAGCCGACGTCCCGGCGGCGCAGGGCCGCCAGCCAACGCGGGGCCGGGCGGGGCACGGCGCGGCGGACGTCGCGGCGGCGGGCGTTCTGGCTCTTGCCTGGGGGCATACGCGGTGTGACCGGTTCGGGCGGACGGACAGACCCTCTCCCCTCCATCGGGCGACGGGACCGACGTTTTCACCCGTCCCGGATTTTATCGAACCCAGGCGCCGCCGCCAGAAGAATCGGACCCCGTTTTCGCCGGGTTACCCGCGTGGCTCGGGGGACGCCGTCGGGCGGGGTTCTGCGCCCTCGCCATAGGCCTCGACGATCCGCTGGACGAGGCTGTGGCGGACGATGTCGGCCCCGTCGAGGGTGCAGAAGGCGACGCCGCGGACCCGCTTGAGCCGGCGGGCGGCGTCGATGAGGCCCGAGTCGCGGGGGTCGTCCAGGTCGATCTGCGAGGCGTCGCCGGTGACGACCATCTTCCCGCCGTGGCCCAGGCGGGTGAGGAACATCAGCATCTGGCTCTTGGTCGTGTTCTGCGCCTCGTCGAGGATGATCAGCGCGTCGTTGAGCGTTCGGCCGCGCATGAACGCCAGGGGCACGATCTCGATCAGGTCGTGGGCCATGAAGCGTTCGATGTGCTCGAACTCCATCATGTCGTGCAACGCGTCGAGCAGGGGACGCAGGTACGGGTTGACCTTGTCCTGCATCGTGCCGGGGAGGAACCCCAGCTTCTCGCCGGCCTCGACCGCGGGGCGGACCAGCACCAGCTTGCGGACCTGGCCGGCCTTGAGCATCGACACCGCGGCGGCGACCGCGAGGTACGTCTTGCCCGTCCCCGCCGGGCCGATGCAGAACGTCAGGTCGTGGCGGTGCAGCGCTTCGAGGTACGCCATCTGCCCGGCGGTCTTGGCGCGGATGCGCTTGCCCGGCAGGTAGACCTCCATCGTCTCGGGCGTCGAGGGGGCGGCGTTGACTGTCGGACCGGCGGGGGAGGGGTTCGTCAGCGCGGCGGTGGAGACCGCTTCGAGCACCTGCTCACGCGCCATCGCCTGACCGGTGCGGGCGGCCTCGGTGAGGCGCTCGATGACCACGGCGGCCTGGCCGACGGCGCGGGTCTCGCCGGTGAGGCGCAGCGTGCCGTTGCGGGCGTGGACGCTCACGCCCAGCGCCTCGCGGATGATCTTGAGGTTCCGCTCGGCCGGGCCGGTGACGGCCAGGCGGCGCTCGGCCTCGGGCAGTTGGAGGGTCATTTCCACGGCCACGATCTTAGCCCGTTCGGCGCAGCCGTTTGAGGATTGCGTTAATCCAGGGCCCGCCGGGGCTTCTCCGTCGATGCGACGCTTACAATTCTCACAAATCGGTCTCTAACCCCTTACCGGAAGCCGCATGTTTGCTTTTTCGTTTTTCCTGCTGTTCGTCGCGATCCTGCTGGTGGTCCTGCACCAGGTCAGCTACGGCTGGGTCAAGAACCGCATCCTCAAGAGCCGGCGGTGGGACCTCAACATCTGCTGTGGCCACTCCGACGGCGGCGGGCTGAACGTCGACATCTTCCCCCACGACCCGGGCCCGCCCAACTTCCGGCAGGTGGACGACATCTACCGCCTGCCCTTCGCCGACCGGCAGTTCGAGCACACCCTTTGCTCGCACACGATCGAGCACGTCGACGACCCCGAAGCCTTCTTCGCCGAGCTGCAACGCGTCAGCGAGCACGTCACCATCGTCGTCCCGCCGTTGTGGGACCCCGCGGCGGTGTTCAACGTCTTCGAGCACCGCCACATCTTCCTGAACGTGCGGAAGATGTTCGTCGACGAGCTGCCGCCCTACGTGAAGCTGCCGTTCGCCGAGCGGGTGCAGGAGAAGCTGGGGCAGAAGATCAAGGGTTGACGGCCCACGTATCGAGCTTTCACGGAGGGCGTCACCCGATCCGGTGCTTCGCGATCGGCCGCCCAAACACCGCCCCGAACGCCGTCGCCCCCGCGGTGAACAACACGAACAACACCCACGGCCAACCGCCGATCCGGCCGTAGAGCGTCTGGCGCTCGTCGATCCGCAGCCGGTGCGTCAGCGTCCCCGATTCGTAACTGCCCAACCGCACCGACGGCCGACCCAGCGAGTCGATCGCGGCGCTGATCCCCGTGTTCACGCTCCGTACCATCGGCACGCGGTTCTCGATACAACGCAGGCTCGCGAGTTGGGCGTGCTGCCGACGCATACCCCGGCCGGCGTACCAGCCGTCGTTGGTCAGGTTCACCAGGAAATCCAGCCGCTTTTCACTATCCGAATAAACCATCCGCCGGCACGTCGCCGCCACCGCGTCCTCGTAACAGATCGGCGTCGCAAACCGCCAATCCCCCTCCTCACCCGCTATCGCAAACACGACAGGCCCACTCCCGGGG